>JBIKVO010000449.1:0-2758 GCA_044356795.1 Caulobacterales bacterium | reverse complement strand
TCCATCATGGCGCGCGCGGGGGGGGGCTTTCGATGAGCGCTGTCCGCAATCGGCGGGATTGGGCGCTGGATCTGGCGCGCACCGGCGCGCGCAGGCTCTCCGCGCCGCGCCCTGCGATCGGTTATATTGGCTGGACTTTCGCGGACAACCTGGGCGACGACGCGATGTTTGAGGCTGTCCAGGAGCTCCTGCCCCAGCGGCTGGTGGAGACATTTATCGGCGCGCGCCGTGAGGCGATGCTCGCGCGGGTCGGCCTTTCGGGAACCCGGACGTTCTCACGGATTTTTCTCGGCGGCGGGACGTTGATCAATCACGGGTATCTTGGCGTGGTGCGCCGGGCGCTCGATTTCGGCGTGCCCGTCCGCACGCTAGGCACCGGGGTCGGAAGCTCAGGGTTCAGCGCAACGTCGGAAACCCCGCCGGAGGACTGGCGCGATCTCCTGGCGCGGTTTGAGTGCATCGGCGTGCGCGGGCCGCATTCATTGCAAAAGCTTCAGAAGATGGGCGTGGAAGCGGCGGAGATCGTCGGCGATCTGGCGCTCGCCTTGACGCCGGATGCGCCGCTGGCGGGGGCGGAAAATTCCCGCTTCCTGCTCAACGCCGCCGCGCCCAGCGCCCCTGACGGCGCGTTTCCCACCGACAGGGTGATCACCGAGCTCGCCGATGCGGCCAAGCAACTGGTCGCGCGCGGCCTTGAACCCATCCCGGTGGCGTTCTGCGCAGAGGATTGCGCGCCGCTGCGGGCGGTGTTGGACCGCGCCGGAATCTCCGCGCGGATTGAGCGTCCGCGGACCGCTGACGACTTTTTCCGCCATGCGCGCCTGGCGCGATTGTCGGTTGGGGTACGCCTGCATTGCGCAGTGCTTTCGGTTTGCGCGGGGCTCGCGCCACTGGCGGTCGCCTATCGCGGCAAGGGCAAGGATTTCGCGGCTTCGGTCGGGCTTGAGGAGTGGATGGCGGCGCCTGAGGCCAGCGGCTTGGCGGAGCGCGCCATCGCGCTCGCCGATTTGGCCCCGGCCATTGGGGCGCAAGCCCATTCGGCTGCGCTTGGATGGCGCGAGACGCTGAGAAGGTATGTCGCTGATGTCTGACTTCGCGATCATTATGCCAACGCGAAATCGGCCAGATATTGTCCAGCGTAGCTTGGAAAAGACGCACTCAGTGCTGCCCGCGGCCCCCATCTATGTGTTCGATGATGCATCTGAGGACGCGGAGGCGATCCAGCGCGCCGTCGCGCATGTGCCTGGCACAACCCTGCTCCGCAGTGACGTGAATGTGGGGCCGGCCGGCGCACGTTGTCGTCTGATCGAAGCAGCTCAGGCCCGGTGGCTTCTCGCTATCGATGACGATTGCTATCCGAGAGAGGATTTAGACCTCGGCCGATGGATTGGGATGGAGCCGGGATTGAACGACCCGATCGCCATTTGTTTGCGCTGCTACCGCTCTTATGATGGCGACATTTCCCCGGCCGGCGATATCAAAATTGGCCCGGCGCGAGGACTGCATGGCGGAGCCTCGCTGCTGCATCGGCGCAGCATCCTCGATATCGGCAATTACAACCCAATCTACGTGTTTGGCGCTGAGGACACGGATTTGTCCCGCCGCATCTGGGCAAGTGGACGGCAAGTCTGGGTCGACCCGACCCAGGTCATCATTCATGATCACGTTCCCGCTGGGCGCAATCCGCCGCGAGAGTCCTACTTCTATGTCCGCAATCGGATTCTTATCGGCACTTTGACATTGCCGATTTGGTACGGCCTGCCATTTGGCTTGGCTCAGGCTGCCAGACGCATGGTGATGCAGCCGCACAAGCTCAGCGGCTTTGCCGGCCTATTTGGTGGACTTGCCGCCAGCGTTAGGCACTTCGGCAAGCGCAAGCCCTTGAGCTTGAAACAATTCCATGCCCTGGAGGCGCTGCCGTCATGAGCGCACCGCTCGCCGTTCTTCATGTGGCGCGTAATCCGCGCACTGGCGTGTGGAGCTTAATTCGCACGCTCGCCATGTGGCAAAAGGCGCAAGGTTATCGCGTCGGCATAGGGCTTCTCCTCCCGCCAGATTGGCGCCCGACGCACGACGCGCAGCTGAACGACCTTAGAGCTGAGGGCTTTGACATCTTTGAAGCGTCAAGCTTGGATCTGCCCGGCACGCTCGCATTTGCGGGCCATCAATTCATTAATCCTGTCTCAGCCTGGGCAAGGAGCTTCTCCAATCGTCATCCCTGTCATGCAACAACGCTGCACTTTCATAACGCTTGGTTGTCGGGCGTTTTCATGCCGGTGAAGGCGCCTGTCTCAGCAGTCGCCACTTATCACGGCATCGCCGGCGCACGAACCTTGGAGCGCCAGCCCGTTCGCCGCCGCTTGCACGGGTATTGGGCCCGCCGGTTCCCTCGGTATGGCGGGCGGCTTGCCTCTGTGGATGCGCCCAATACCAACGTGGCGGAGAAGCTGTTCGGCGTGCCGGCAGCGCTGTTCACAGTCATCCCAAATGGATCCCCGCCCGCACCCGAAGGGCGGGTCGGCGGGCCACGCGTGCGGGATACAGGCGAGCCGCTGACGTTGGGCCACGTTGGCGTTATAGACAACGGTAAGGGGTGGCGGATCACGGCAGAGGCCGTGGAGCGGATGCGCGCGCAAGGACTCCCCGTTAGGCTCCTGATCGCGGGGCATGGGGCAGACGCGCAAGCGGCGGCCGATTGGTGTAGGGCAGATCCCGCGCGTGGTAGCTACCTCGGCTTCAGTACTAACCCCCTAACAGA
>JBIKVO010000448.1:0-2768 GCA_044356795.1 Caulobacterales bacterium | reverse complement strand
CACCCCTTCCACTCCAACCCCACACCCGCTTCAATCCCCGCCGCCACGCCATTCGCGCCCGGCGTCAGCGCCACTTGCGCGCCGATCTGCACACCCAGCGCCTCCGCCACGCGCATCGCGCTCATGCTCGCGCCGCGATTCACCACGGCATAGAACCCCGATTGCGTTTGTACCGCGCCGACATAGGCGCCCTCGATCCGCGTCGCTGTGGCGCCGGCGAAGGGTTTCGTTGCGCCCAATTGCTCGCGCACGCTGAGCGCCAGGTCACGGTCCCGCAGGCGCGCCCAGCCGCGCGGGGTGAAAGCCGGGCCGTCTTGTTCGTTTCTTGGGTCGATCGCCATATCGCCGCGCTCCACAAGCCAGCGTTGGCGCGCCGCGATGGCGTCCTCCGTGGGTTGATCAAATCCCGCGACGTCGCGGCCGGCGGCGCGCTCGCGCTGGCGGTGGCCGATCTCGCGGTCGAGCGGGGTGAGCCGGTCCTGATCCACCTGCGCTTCGGGGCGGCCGATATCGAACGCTTGCGCCCGGCCCGCGGTAGTGAGGCGCAAGCGCGCGGCGCGCCCCTCGCACGGTGCTGCTGCCCCTGCGGGCAGGGCGGCGTAATGCTCCGCACCCGCCGCATCGCGCACGATCACGAACGGGCGCTGGCCAAGCTCGTCATGCCGGCCGCTGGCGACGACGCGGCCCGCCACATCCCGCGCCGCCAAAATGTGCACATCGTGCGCGCCCTCGCGCCGCCGGGCGTGCAGCTGGGCGATCACGTCCCGCTCCGCCTCGATGGCGCTGAGCCGCGCCTGCCAGCGCTCCGCCATCCGCCAACCGCCGCGCCCACGCTCCGCCAGCCGCAGCCGCTCCAGATGCGCGAGGCGGCGGCGCATGAGGCAGCCATAGGCGTCGCTGCGCGCCAGATCGCCACGCCGCGCGATCAGGCCCTTCTCATCGACATGCCGCTCCAGTTCGTGATCAAGCGCGGTGTAACAGTCCGCCTCCGCTTCGCGCGCCAGGCGTTTTTCCCCAGCATCTCGGGAGACCTCGCCGAGCAGCTCCTGCGCCACACCTTGAGCCCGCCCGCGCAAACCATAGCTGACATAAGCGCGGGGGATGAAGAGATCGCGGCCATCGGCGCGCCGGCCGCGTAGCATCACATGGGCGTGCGGCTGATCGGTATTGGCGTGGACGACGGCGAGCCAATCGAGCTTCTTTTCGCCCAAATCGGCGCCGGCGCGCGCCATCACCTCGCGCACATAACCGCGCATGTCGGTGATGCGGTCGCCATGTTCCGGGCTGATGATGAAGCGGAAGTGGTGGCGATCATCGGCCCAGCCAGCGACGTGGGCGCGCGCGTCAATCGCCTTGTCCTGCGCGGTGAAGGCCTCGGCCTCGGAGCCATCCGCGTCGGCGCCATCGCGCTGCAGATAGCTGACATGTGCCTTGAGCGCGCCTTTCGCGGCGGCCGTCGCGCCATGACGGGAGACGAGCGCCTTCACGATCACGTGCTGTTTGGTGGAGACGGGCAGAGCGCTGCCGGACTTCTTTGCCGCGCCGGATTTCACGCCGCGGGTCGTGCGCATTGTCGACGACAAACCTTTGAGCAACACCGTGCGCGCATCACGCCGGCTTTCGTTGCCCATGCGATTGGGCAGGGCTACACGCAGGCGTTCATCGCGGGTCGCGGCGTCAAATGCATCATGCAGAAGATCGCGAACGGCCATTTTCATCGCATCCTCGCGGCGCACCGTTTTGCACCGCCTCTTGCATGACCAGAATGTGCTAAACCCCGTGCGTTGCAAGCGTTTGCGCCTCACATGCGAAGTGAATCTTTTATCATGCACTCCACACTTTTGCGTAGTCCCCCAGCTTTAAATCGCCTCGTCCTAACACGGTACATTTCGATTTTCGACGGATGACGCCGGACGAGGCCCGATCACATCGGATATCAGGGACTGTCAGCGGACGGCGAGGATTTTGCACGCAATCACGCTGCGCCGGTTTGAAACAAAACTGATTGAATAACGCAGCAACCGGTCGCGGAAAATCCGCTCCGCGATTTGCAGTGCAGGCCGCATCGGCGCGCATGCGCGCGATCTTAGAAAGCCTTCCCGATGCGGATCAACGAACGACCCAAAGCCAATCAGCGCGGCGCAGATGTTTACATTGGCAAGCGCCTGTCAGCGATTGCATGCAGGGCAAACATTGGCCTGCAGGCGCCAGCCAATCTCAGCGGATGCCAACACTTGTTGGCGCCTGTAGACGTCGCGCGCGCGCCATGCCGGTGATCGCGCTAATCAGCCCGAAAGGCGGCACGGGCAAAACCACCGCAGCACTTCTGCTCGCCTGCGGTCTCGTGGAAAGCGGGCGCGACACCGTGGTGATCGACGCCGATCCCAACCAGCTGCTTATACGCTGGAAAGCCCGGGCGGGGGATATCGCCGGTCTTGCCGTGCTTCCCGCGGCGGACACGGTGCGCCTCGCCAACACCATCGCCGCTGCCAATCGCGTGGCTGGCCAAAGGAACGAAGGATGGGTGGTGATCGACACCGAAGGCTCCTCCGCCCGCGAAGGCGCGGTCGCCTCCGCTTCGGCCATCGCCGCGGCGGACTTGGCGCTGATCCCACTCGGCCCCTCCGCGATCGAGGCGCATGAAGCGGTGAAGGCCGTCGCCCATGTGCGCCTAGCCGAGCGCCAAACGGGCCGCGCCATCCCCTAAGCCGTGCTGCTCACCCGCATGCCCGCCGCCATCCGCCCGCGCACGCTGCGCATCATGGTGG
>JBIKVO010000074.1:0-10095 GCA_044356795.1 Caulobacterales bacterium | reverse complement strand
CCAAACCCGCCGATCATCGCCGGCATCACCATGAAGAAGATCATCACCAGCGCATGCATGGTAACGATCACATTGTAATTATGCTCATTGCCCCAGAAGCCGCCGTTGAACACCTGAACGCCCGGTTCCGCCAATTCCCAGCGGATCAGACCAGACATGGCGCCGCCGATAATCCCCGCGACAATCGCGAAGACGAGATACATCGTGCCGATGTCCTTATGGTTGGTGGACAGCACCCACCGCTTCCAGTCCCAAATGCTGGGCCGATCCGTCAGATCAGCCTGATAGGCGTTGAACGCCGACGTCTGCGTCGCCATTAGTTTGGTCCTCGCCCCAAAATCTCACCACAATCAAAACCACACGTCACACAAATCACAGCTGTCCCGCTGCTGGCGCCGCAGGCTCAACCGCCGCGGGCGCAGCAGGCGGCGCTTCCGCGACCGGCGGCGCCCAGCCCTGCTCGCGAACCCAGGCTTCGAACTGAGGACGCTCCACCACCCGCAACTCGATCGGCATAAAGGCGTGCTTGATGCCGCACAATTCCGAACACTGGCCGTAGAAGGTGCCCAGCTTTTCAGCATGGAACCAGCCCTGGTTCAGGCGCCCTGGGATCGCATCTTCTTTCACCGCAAAATCCGGCAGCGCGAAAGAATGGATCACATCCGATGCCGTCACGGTCAGCTCAACCACCGAACCGAGAGGCACATAGATCGGCTTGTCGGTGGCCAGCAGATAGGGGCGGTTTTGCGCCTTCGCATCCTCTTCCGACAGCGGCAGCGCGTTATCCACACGCACCACATCATCTTCGCCAATCTTGAAGTCGGGGTATTCGAATGACCAATTCCATTGGTTGCCGATTGCCTTGATCCGCAGATCAGCCTTCGGGATCGTTTCTTCCTTGATCAACAAAGGGAAGGAAAACACCGAGATGACCACCAGGATCAGCACCGGGATCGCCGTCCAAACCACTTCCAGCGTGGTGTTGTGGGTGAAGGTTTTCGGCGTCGGATTGGCGCGACGGTTGTAGCGCAGCACCACCCACACCAAGAGCGCCAACACAAACAGCGTGATGGCCGTGATAATGATATTGATCATATAATCAAAGGCGCGCACCTCAGCCATCATCTGGCTGGCGGCCGGCAACAAATCAAACCCGCCCGGCGTACGGGTGTCTTCCGCAACGGCAAACCCGGCCGTCGCCATCAAGGCCGCCACGGCGCCCGCCGCCCAGAGCCCGGCGCCCGCCGCCCAGAGCCCGGCGCGCGCCGTCGCGGCCCACATCCGGTTCACACCCTGCTGCACACACTTCATCACGCCTGCTCTTCGCACGCCGTGTCCTCCCTCAACCCGACGATCCAACCGCAATCATCCGCCGCCGGGGCTGATCGCTGCGATCCTCAAACTTAGATTCTCAAACTTCGGTTCTCAAACTTCGGTTCTCAAACTTACGAAACCTTGCAGGCAGGACCTCCAGCCCGGCTTTACAACGCCTTGGCGCATCACGCCTTTTGCCCTCGCCGCCGCAGCAGGCCCCGTTGCGCGATGCTGGGGGCTAGGTGACACGCGCCTGTGGCGAACCGCTCCGCGAGCCCATATACTTGGCTTTGCCGGCTTGGCGAGCAGGTCGGCCGATTTGTCGCAGACAAAAGCAGACACAAAATCGAAAGCGCCGGCGTGCTAGCATGCTCTGGTGCCGATCTCAAAGGATCGTCCGCATGTTTCATTGGTCGTGTGCAGCCCTGCGCCTCCCCCGCCTGCACCGTTTCAGAGTGGTTATGGCCCTGGCCGCGGCCATCACGGGGTCAATGGCGCTTTCGGCGGCCGCACAAACCAATGACCGCGCCGCCCAGGAACGCTCCAAGGCGATCACGATTGTGGTCGGCGCACCGGCCTCTGCCAATTGCGCGGCGGTGGCGGCGATCGGCCGGTTTGACGATGACGCCATGGCCTATTGCAACCGCGCGATCGAATCCGAGCGGCTGAACCACCAGAACCGCATCGTCACCCGAATCAATCGCGGCGCCTTGTACTTGCGCCGCGGCGCCGCTGCGGCAACGCCGGCCGAAAAACTGGCCGCCGGGCAAGCCGCGCTGGCTGATTTCGATGTTGTCGTGCAGCGGTTGGCCCCCGACAATGCCGACGCTCACATGAACCGCGGCACGGCCCTGGTCATGGTCGGCAAGTTCGGGCCTGCGGTGGAGGCGTTCACCCAAGCATTGGGCCTTGGCCTGCGCCAGCCGCAAAAGGCCTATCTCAACCGCGGTGCAGCCCGCGAAAGCCTCGGCGACATCGTCGGCGCCTTCGAGGACTACCGCACCGCCCTGGAGATTGACCCCAACTGGGCGGCGGCGGAGGCAGAACTGGCCCGCTTCGCCCGCGCCGGGCGCGATCGCACGGCCGATCGCCTCGCCAACCGCGCCATCGGAGAAGAGGACGCCCGCGCTCAATGATCCGCGCCTGCCTGCTCCCATTTGCTGCCATCGTCCTGCTGATGGCCACGGCCCCGGCGCTGGGCGCGCAAACGACCTTTGGCCTTGGGCCCGCCCAAGCCTGCTACGAAGCCGCTGTCTCCCGTCAGGCGACGCTGAACGCGCTGGCCGACTGCGACGCGGCGATCGCGGGCCAGGACCTGACGTCGCGGGATCGGGCGGCCACCATCATCAATCGAGGCGTCTTGCACCTGATTCGCCGAGACCCGAACGCCGCCTTGGCCGATTTCGATCTCGCGACGCGCCTGCGCCCAGATCTGGGAGAGGCGTTTGTCAATCGCGGTGCGGCCTTGCTGGTGCTGGGCCGCTGGGACGACGCTATCGCCGCGATCAATGAAGGGCTGGCCATCGGCGCCGCCGACCCGCACGAAGCCTATTTCAACCGTGCGGTGGCGCAGGAGCGCCGCGGGGCAGTCGCCGCCGCCTACCAGGACTATCAAACTGCCGCCCGCCTGAAGCCCGACTGGCCCCTGGCGCAGGCCGAACTGGCGCGGTTCCGGGTGCAGACCGCACCAGCCGAGTAAATCGCCCCTGGCAGTGGGCCCGATCCTGGGCGACCTGATGCGCCCGCCGCCGCGGCCCTGGATCGCGCCAGGCGGCAACGAAATGAAAACATTATTGAGATGCGCCGGGCCCCCGCATCGGGCATGTCCCAAAGCATGACCGCTATCGCCTTTATCGATCTCAAAGCCCAGCGCGCCCGTATCGGCGACCGCATGGACGCCGCCATCGCCGCCGTCGTCGACAGCTGCGCCTTTATTCTAGGGCCGCCTGTGAAGGAGTTGGAAGCCAAACTCGCCGCCTTCAGCCAAGCCAAGCATTGCCTCAGCTGCGCCAATGGCACCGAAGCGCTCATATTGCCGCTGATGGCCTGGGATATCCGCCCTGGCGATGCGGTCTTCTGCCCAAGCTTCACCTTTGCGGCCACCGCCGAAGTGGTCCCCTGGCTGGGGGCGGCGCCGGTGTTCGTCGATGTGCTGCCCGACACCTACAACATGGATCCTGCAAGCCTGGAGCGCGCGATCCAGGCCACCATCGCCGACGGCAAACTGAAGCCGAAAGTGGTGATTGCGGTCGATTTATTTGGCCAGCCGGCCGATTATCCAGCCATAGCCGCCATCGCGCGCAAACATGGCCTGAAGCTGATCGCCGACAGCGCGCAGGGTTTTGGCTGCACCCTGAACGGCCAACATCCAATGGCGTGGGCCGATGTCGTGACCACCAGCTTTTTCCCCGCCAAACCGCTGGGCTGTTATGGCGATGGCGGCGCTGTCTTGACCAACGACGACGATCTCCACACGGTGATGGAATCGATGCGCGTGCACGGCCAGGCGACCGCCGCCGACATCGCCCGCGAAGGCTTCACGCATGACGCCAAATATCTCAATGTCCGCATCGGGATGAATTCGCGCCTCGACACGATCCAGGCTGCGGTGTTGCTGGAAAAACTGGCGATTTTTGCGGATGAAATCGCTGCACGCAATCGTGTCGCAGCGCGCTATTCGGCGGAATTGACCGGCTTTCTGGAAACACCAGCGGTGATTGCAGGCGGCGTCAGCGTGTGGGCGCAATACACGGTGGAAACCGATCATCGGGATGCGATGCTGGCGCATCTGAAAATCCAAGGCGTGCCGACGGCGGTCTATTATCCCATCCCGATCCATCGCCAGCGGCCATATGCGCGCTTTCCTGCGCCGGGCGGCTTGCCGGTCACGGACGCCAAGGCGGCGCGCGTGTTCAGCCTGCCCATGCACCCTTATTTGGATGACGCCACCCAAGATCGCATCATTGCAGCGGTGCGCAGCTTCAATGGCGGCGCGCAATGACGGAGGCGATGTTGCGCGTGGGCGTCGTCGGCGTTGGCGTGATGGGTTTCAACCATGCCCGCGCGATCAAGACGATGGAGGGGGTGCACCTGGTTGGCGTGATGGACGCCGATCTTGAGCGCGCCGCCAAAGTGTCCAGCGATCTCGCCTGCCGCCGATTTGTCAGCCTTGCGGAAATGGCGGATGCAGGCCTGGATTGCGCCGTGATTGCAGCACCCAACGCCATGCACCAGGCCGTCGGCTGTGCGCTGATAGAGGCGGGCTGTCACGTGTTGATCGAAAAGCCGATTGCCCCCTCCACAGATGCAGCGATGGCCTTGATCGAAACCGCGCGACGGTGCAAAAAAGTGCTGATGGTGGGCCATATCGAGCGCTTCAATCCCGCCGTGCAGGCCACCAAGCGCGCGTGCGAAGGCGAAAAGATTATCTCCATTACGATTACGCGCGTTGGCCCGTTCCCGCCGCGGATGAGCGATATCGGCGTGGTGATTGATCTTGGCGTGCACGACATCGACATCATCCGCATGATCGCCGGCGCAGAAATCACCGATGTGCAGGCGATGTTGTCGTCCACCCGCGCGCAGCGCGAAGATACCGCCCTGCTGCAATTTCGCACTACCAACAATATCATTGCCCAGGTGAACACCAATTGGACAACACCTTACAAATTGCGTCTGTTGCAGGTGGCGACGGAGGGCAAATTCATCAGCGCCGATCTGATGACACGCCAAGTGATTGAATATCTCGACTACAAGCCCGATGGATCGTTTCGCTCGCGCCCGCTGTTTGTGCCGATGGCAGACCCCCTGCGCGACGAGTTGAACGGTTTCTTCCGCGCGGTGCGCGCCGGGGCAGCAGCGCCAATTACGGGTGAAGATGGTTTGCGCAATCTCGAAGTTGCGCTCGAGTGCCTGCGTGTGGGGTCGCGGCCCGGCGTTTCAGCTTAAGCTTTTTTTGCAGGATCGATGGGATGTGCGGAATCATTGGCATTCTTGGCAAGGAAGAGGCGGCCCCCGGGCTCATCGAAGCGCTGAAGCGGCTGGAATATCGCGGCTATGACAGCGCCGGGATCGCGACCATCGAAGCCGATGGCAATTTGGCGCGTCGGCGTGCGGCGGGAAAGATTGTCAATCTGCAGGGTGAGTTGGCGGTTGCGCCGGTGGCGGGCGCTGCCGGCATTGGCCACACCCGCTGGGCGACCCACGGCGCACCAACCACGCAAAACGCCCATCCGCACGCCACCGCCAAAGTGGCGATCGTGCACAATGGCATCATCGAGAATTTCCGCCATCTGCGTGATCGCCTTGAAGCGGAGGGCCACCATTTCGAATCGGAGACCGACAGCGAAGTGATCGCACATCTGATCACGTCCTATCTCGACGAGGGCTTTGATCCGATTGCCGCGGGCGAAAAAGCGGTCAGCGAGTTAGAGGGCGCGTTTGCGCTGGCGTGCATTTTCGCGGGACAGGATAATTTGATGTTTGGCGCGCGCCGCGGCAGCCCCCTGGTGGTCGGCATTGGCGATGGGCAGATGTATCTTGGGTCTGACGCAATCGCTGTCGCACCATTCACGCAGTTGGTGATCTATCTCGAGGAGGGCGACAGGGTCGCCATTACGCGCACCAGCGTAGCCGTCAAGGATGCGTCCGGCGCCGCCGTCAAGCGCGAGCGAGTGACCGTGGCGGGCGCCGCCGCGACGGAAAAAGGCAATCATCGCCATTTTATGCACAAAGAGATTTACGAACAACCCGAAACCATTGGCCGCACAATCTCACGCTATTTCGACGCCTACCGCGAACAAGTTTCGTTGCCAGATTTCAGCGGCATCGATCTTGGTGCAGTGGACGCCATGCACATGGTGGCTTGCGGTACGGCGCACTATGCCACCCGCGTTGCGGAATACTGGCTTGAGCAAATCGCCGGTGTCGCCGTAAAGACCGACATCGCGTCGGAATTCCGCTATCGCAGGCCAGTGCTGCCAGCGCGCTCTGCGGCGCTGTTTGTATCGCAGTCGGGTGAAACCGCTGATACTCTGGCCGCGCTGCGCTATGCCAAAGAAGCGGGCCTGCCCACACTTGCGGTGTTGAATGTTCCGCAATCGACCATGTGGCGTGAGGCGGGCGCGGTGCTGCCCACATTGGCCGGCCCGGAAATCGGCGTGGCGTCGACCAAAGCGTTCACAGCACAGCTGACTGCACTGGCAGCATTCACGATTGCGGTCGCGCGGGCGCGCGGCGCGATCGACCTTGCCGAGGAACGCGTGCTTGCGCATGCGCTGATGGAAACCCCGCGCCTGGTGGCCGAAGCGCTCGCCTGTGAAAGCCAAATTCAAGCGCTGACCGTCGACATCGCCAAAGCAAAGGGCGCACTGTTTTTGGGCCGTGGGGTCTATTATCCCTTGGCGCTTGAGGGCGCGCTGAAGCTGAAAGAAATCAGCTATCTGCACGCTGAGGGCTATGCGTCTGGCGAATTAAAGCATGGGCCCATTGCATTGGTGGACGCTGAAATGCCGGTCATCGTCCTGGCGCCGCGCGACGGGCTGTTTGAAAAGACAATGTCGAATGTCGAGGAAGTGGCCGCCCGCGGCGGCCGCATCCTGCTGATCTCGGATGCGCAAGGCCACGCCGAAACTGCGCACATCAAGAAACTGCAGCGCATCACCCTGCCGACATGCCATCCCATCGCCGCCCCGATCGTCGCCAGCGTACCGATCCAGTTGATCGCCTATGAAACCGCGGTGCATAAGGGCACCGATGTGGATCAGCCGCGCAATCTGGCGAAATCCGTCACGGTGGAATAAGGCGCGCCACCGCGCCGCGGACGCGATTGCGAAATTGGTTGCATCTGTTACGATCTCGTCTGCTTACCCATGGAGAAGGCGGCGATGGCGGACCTGTTCGACAATCCGATCGGTACGGATGGCTTTGAATTCGTAGAGTTCACCAGCCCCGATCCCGACGCCTTGAAGGTCTATTTCGAACAATTGGGCTTCACCGCGGTGGCAAAGCACCGGTCGAAGAACGTGCAGCACTTCAAACAGGGCGACATCAATTTCATCGTCAACATGGAGCCAGCGGGCCAGCCTGCAGATTTTCGCGTGGTCCACGGCCCGAGCGCCAACGCCATGGCGTTCCGCGTCAAAGACGCGCGCCACGCCTTTGACGAAGCAATCAAACGCGGCGCGAAAGCAGTGGATTCCCCGATTGGCCCGATGGAATTAGATATTCCCTGCATCGAAGGCATCGGCGGCGCCTATGTCTATCTCGTCGACCGGTATGGCGCGCAGTCCATTTATGATGTCGATTTCAAACCGATTGTCGGCGCCGCCGAGATGGAGGCGCAAAACAGTGTTGGCCTCACTTATCTCGATCACCTGACCCACAATGTTTTTCGCGGCAATATGTCCAGGTGGGCTGACTATTATGAGCGGATTTTCAATTTCCGGGAAATTCGTTATTTTGATATTGAAGGCAAGGTTTCTGGATTATTCTCGAAAGCAATGACAAGTGCGTGCGGAAAGATTCGCATCCCTCTGAACGAAAGCAAGGGTGAGCCTGGGAAGGTCGATCAGATCGAAGAGTTTTTGCTGAAGTACAAAGGCGAAGGCATCCAGCACATAGCAATGGGCTCGGACGATCTGCTGGCCACCGTGGATAAGCTGCGCGCCCGCCATGTCGCGCTGCAGGACACGATCGACACTTATTATGACCTGATCGACAAGCGCCTTCCCGGTCACGGCCACGACATCGCGTCTTTGAAGGAACGGAAAATCCTGATCGACGGCGCGCCGAGCGAAGGCCAAGGGCTGTTGTTGCAGATTTTTTCGAAAGAGGCTGTAGGGCCGATCTTTTTCGAATTCATTCAGCGCAAAGGCAATGAGGGCTTTGGCGAAGGCAACTTCAAGGCGCTGTTTGAATCGATTGAGCTGGATCAGATCCGCCGCGGTGTCTTGAAGGAAGACGCATGAGCCAGCCAGAGATCGATGACGCAGAACTCCTCGCAGGCATCGAGGACGCTGCAGCAGTGCGTCGAATTCGATGGTCGCAATCAAGCGGCAGCCCCTTCCTGGCGTGCGAACGGGGACGCCATGTCCGCGGAACCGTAAAGCAGGCGCGGGCAACCGATGATCATGTCGAGATCGACGTGATCGACCTCGCCTTTCACGACCACCTCTTTGAACCCGCGCAATTCATGGCGGCGGCCTCGTTTGGCGGCCCCTATGGCGAAGGCGAAGGCCAGCCCCTGACCGCCGAGCATGACGCAAGGTATTCATCAACATGCCCGACATTGGCGCACTGACGATTTACCCGATGGGCTTTGACGCCGAAGCCGCACGCGATCACCTGCTCGCGGAGCGCCGCAAGCGCTCCTTGAGGACGATGAAAGAGGTGGACCAAGACATGGCAGAGGACCAACAATGAGCCTGCTCAAACGCATTCATCACGTCGCCTATCGCTGCAAGGACGCCAAGCAAACGGTTGAGTTTTATCAAGCCGTATTGGGCATGGAGTTCCAATTGGCGATCGCGGAGGATCACGTCCCCTCGACAGGCGCATACGATCCCTATATGCACGTTTTCCTTGATGCGGGCGGGGGCAATGTGCTGGCGTTTTTCGAACTGCCCGGACAGCCTGAAATGGGTCGCGATCCAAATACGCCGCCATGGGTTCAACATATTGCGTTTGAAGTAGAGAATCTGGATGCGCTGCACGCTGCAAAGGCGCGCGCGCAATCACTCGGGCTGGATGTGCTTGGCCCCACCGATCACGGCATCTTTAAAAGCATTTATTTCTTTGATCCGAACGGCCATCGACTGGAGCTTGCGGCCAACACCGCAACCGACGAAGAAATGACAGAGCTGAAGCGCGTGGCGCCGGAGATGCTCGACGAGTGGAGCCGCACCAAGAAGGCGCCGCGGCATGCGGCGTGGTTGCATGAAAAAGCCCGCGCCGCACAAACCGCCGACTAAGGACGACGCGTTCGACCTCGACGCCTTCCTACCTTATCGGCTATCGATTGCCGCGAACGCCGTGAGCCGACGAATTGCTGCCGCTTATGCCGAACAATTCGGCTTATCAATTCCGGAATGGCGACTGCTGGCGGTGTTGAGCGCGCGCCACACCGCCACGCAGCAAGACCTGGTGCACGCGACCCTGATGGATAAGGTTGCGGTCAGTCGCGCCGCCCTGTCGCTGGAGCGCAAAGCCTTGGTCAGCCGCGATGAAGACGTCAAAGATGCACGCTCCCTCGTGCTGCGACTCACACTGGGAGGCAAGCGTCTTTTCGCCCGTATCGCACCGGTGGCGCGCGCCCACGAAATCGCGATCCTGGCCGCGTTTACCCCGCAGGAGGCAGCGCAACTGCACGCTTTGCTGCGCCGACTGACCGCGGCGGCCCAAAGCTGACCTGACCCAGTCTTGACGCTTTCGTGCAGTCGACCATCTCGCAAGGCGATGGCGATCGCGATAAGCTTGGTGCAGATGCAATGGATGGATTCACCATGCAGGCACTGACGTTTGGCCCGCCCTTCAGTGGCAAAGCGGCTTTTCTTGGCGCTGCGCTTGCATTGACGGGTGTGGCGGCCTGTGGTGCTGCGCCGCCCGAAATGCGTGACGCCGCGCCCGGCCTTGCCTTGACAACCCTTGATGGATCGGCGCGCGCCGACCTGCAAACCTTTCGCGGCCAACCGCAGATCGTGATGTTTTGGCGCAGCGATTGCGCGCGCTGCATCATCGAGTTGGGCTATGTGCGTCTGCTTGAAAACGCCGCCACGCCAGCCG
>JBIKVO010000447.1:0-2775 GCA_044356795.1 Caulobacterales bacterium | reverse complement strand
CCTATATCGCCGCACACCCGACGGAATTCCAAACCCTGGAGCAATGGGGCGCCAATCCTGCAGGCCTGACGCCCGTGGAACAAACCATCATGGTGGCGATCCCGGAACTGGACGGGGCCATTGCCCCGACTGTCTTTGCTGGGCGCTCTGGCGGTGCGGGCGAAACCTGCCAAGGCTGTAATCGCCACTGCCAGTTTGAGCGCGATGCGCGGGCGGCCCGCATGCGCACCTGCCTGGACCGGACGGAGCGAATTGCTGCACGCGTGGCCAAACTGGTTACGTTGCGTAAAACACCGCGCGCCAAACGCCGGGTGGCGATTGTGCTGTTCAATTTCCCGCCAAACGCTGGCGCGGCCGGCAGTGCGGCGTTCCTTAGTGTATTTGAATCCCTGTATGCCACGCTGAAAGCAATGGCGGCGCAGGGATATCACATCGCCCTTCCAGACAGCGTTGATGATCTGCGCACGCGCCTGCTGACAGGCAATGCCGCCCGCTACAATACCGATGCAAATGTTGCAGCGGTTGTCTCTGCCGATGCGATCGTTCGCGATGACCCGTATCTGGCGGAAATCGAAACGCAGTGGGGCCCCGCACCTGGGCGACAGTTGAGTGATGGACGCAACGTGTTCATCCAGGGTGTCGAACTGGGCGATGTCTTTATCGGACTGCAGCCGGCCTTTGGCCTGGAGGGCGATCCGATGCGGCTGATGTTTGAGCGCGGATTTGCTCCCACTCACGCATTCAACGCCTTCTATCGCTATATGCGCGAGGAGTTCCGGGCTGACGCGATCGTGCATTTCGGCACCCATGGCGCACTGGAATTTATGCCGGGCAAACATGTGGGCGCGTCCGGCGCCTGCTGGCCGGATCGGCTGATCGGTGATGCGCCGAACCTTTACCTTTACGCGGCGAATAATCCGTCGGAAGGCGCTGTGGCCAAACGGCGCACGGCGGCCACCCTGATCAGCTATTTGACGCCCTCGATCACGCAGGCGGGTTTGCATCAGGGATTGCGTGATGTCCGTACGACACTGGATCGCTGGCGCGCCTGCCCGCCGGACGCTGCTTCCGAGCGCACCGCCCTTGCAGCAGCGGTGCAGGCGCAAGCGAGCGCAGTTTCGTTGCTTGACGGCGCCGATCACGACGACCTCGACGCGCTGCACCTGCGACTTTTGGAGCTTGAGCAAACGCTGATCCCTGATGGTCTGCATGTGCTAGGCGCCCCGCCCAGCGCAGCGGAGCGTCTGTCGTTTCTGCAGGCGATTGCGTCTGGCGCGTCCGGCGCCAAGCCGCACGAAGATGCGCTGCAGGCGCTGGTTGATGGCGCGCCCGCCCGCGCGGCGTTTGCCTTGGCGCGGCTGTCGAACACGCCGGAGTCCCACGCCCTGATCGAGGCGCTGCACAGCACCCATGCAGGGTTGTGCGCGAACGAAGAACTGACGGCCCTGCTGCATGCTTTGGATGGCGGCTATATTCGCCCGGCTCCAGGCGGCGATGTGGTGCGCACACCGGGCGTCCTGCCCACCGGACGCAATATCCACGGCTTTGATCCGTTCCGCCTGCCCAGCGCTTTTGCCGTCGTTGATGGCGCGGCCCAAGCCGAACGCCTCCTGGCGCGGCATGTGCACGATCATGGCGAATTGCCGGAAAGCGTCGCCATTGTTTTGTGGGGCGCAGACGCGCTGAAAACCGAGGGCGGCCCGATTGCTCAGGCCCTGGCTCTTATGGGCGCGCGTCCGCGGCTGGATGGCTATGGCCGGGTGTGCGGCGCTGCGTTAATCCCTCTTGCAGAGATGCAGCGCCCCCGCATCGACGTTGTTATGACGCTGTCTGGAATTTTCCGAGA
Organism: Caulobacterales bacterium; assembly: GCA_044356795.1. Lineage (GTDB taxonomy): Bacteria > Pseudomonadota > Alphaproteobacteria > Caulobacterales > Aquidulcibacteraceae > JBIKVO01. The sequence continues at coordinate 929 of JBIKVO010000447.1, read as the reverse complement.
TTTATTGCCGCTGCAAACGAAAATGCTGGCCGAGGCGGCCTATCTTGCGGCAATCGCTGAAGAACCGGAGGCGCAGAATTTCATCGCCAAACATGCCCGCGCATTATGCGCCCGCGACGGCATTGACTTGGAAACTGCGGCCTTGCGGGTATTCTCGAATGCGGAAGGCGCGTACGGCGCCAATGTCAATGCGCTGATCGATTCCAGCGCGTGGGAGCACGAGGACGATCTCGCCGACGCATTCCAGGCGCGCAAATGCTTTGCTTATGGCCGCAGCGGCGCCCCGGCCAAACAACCCGACGTGTTTCGCGCCGTTCTCGCGCAGGTGGACTGCGCGTATCAAAATCTCGACAGCATCGAACTTGGCGTGACGACGCTGGATCAGTATGTCGACACGCTCGGCGGCATCTCCCGCGCGGTGGCGCGCGCCAAGGGTTCGCCGGCGGCGGTCTATATTTCCGATCAAACCCAGGGCGTGCCGGCGGTGCGCAGCTTGAGCGAGCAGGTCTCGCTGGAAACCCACACGCGCACCTTGAATCCGCGCTGGTTCGAAGCGCTGCTCAAGCACGGCTTTGAGGGCGTCCGCCAGATCGAAGCGCAAGTGACAGCCACGCTTGGCTGGTCGGCCACCACCGGCGCAGTGCCTGATTGGGTGTACCAAAAGATCAGCGAAACATTCGTATTGGACGCCGAGATGCGTGATCGTTTGGCGCGCCTCAATCCGAAGGCCTCCGCACGCATGGCCAATCGCCTGATCGAGGCCCAACAGCGCCGTTTCTGGGCGCCCGACGCGGCCACACTCGCCGCCTTGATGGACGCCAGCGCCGACATTGAAGACCGCCTCGAAGGATTGGAGCCCACCGCCGCCCTCTGACCCGCAGACACCCGCACTCGCCGCCGCACCTTTGGCCTTGCGCACCCGAATTGGA
>JBIKVO010000446.1:0-2776 GCA_044356795.1 Caulobacterales bacterium | reverse complement strand
ACCCTTTCACAAGCAGCAGTGCGCTGCAGGTAACAAACACGCGGGCGCCGGCAAGGGCCTTCTCCCGAGAGAAGTCCGGTTCGCGCGCGGTTTTTAAGACGTTGTTTACCATCTGATCGGCATTTTTTGCCGTCCAGGATAGGCAGGTCGCGAGGCAGCAATGATTCCGTTTGGTTGGCATCGGTGGCGTGGCGAGAGCGGCACGGCCTATCGGTTCAAGATCACGCTCACCCGCTCGGGCATCCCGGAGACGGGTGGGGTATATGTGTTCGTGAAGCGCTGGTTTTTCTTCTTTTTGCAGCCCCTCTATGTCGGCAAGGCGACCAATTTTCGCGAACGGCTCCTTGGCCATGAAAAGTGGGGCGACGCCTTCTGGTTGAACGGCGCGACAGAGCGCCATCTGGTGACCATTCCTGATGCGCGCGAGCGGGAGGTCGTTGAAGAAGATCTGATCCGTGGTCTAAAGCCGCCGATGAATGCGATGATGATGCCGCGGGGAAAAAGCGACCGGCCGGTGCACAAGGAATTGCGCTCTGGCTGGTGGTTTTGGCGCTCCTGGTGGCGCTACGCTTTCTCGGGCCGCTGAGATCGGGTTCTTGACCTTGCCCCCACGGCGCGCGACAGCGCGGGGGTGAAAGCGTTCTGGACATTCCTCACCGAAATGGAGGCGCATACGGCGCGCACCGTGTGGGTGTCGCTGGCGCTGTTCGGGGTGGCGACCCTCGTGCTGGTGGTTGGCTCCAGCTATGTCGAGCTGGATCAGGGCGTGGTGACACAAGTGCTGCACGAGCTGCGTGCGGCCTGGTGGTCGCCGGCTTTTGTCACGGGGATTTTCACCGTTCTGGCGTTTGTTGGGGCGCCTCAGATTGCCCTGATCGCAGCGACTGTGGCGGTGTTTGGCTCGGGTATGGGGATTATCCTCAGCTGGGTCGCGACCATGATTTCCGCGGGCGTTGGCTTCTATCTGGGAAAGCTTGGCGGCAAATCGACGCTGGATCGTTTGGGCAGCGGCTTTGTGCAGCGCATGATCGAGACGATCCGCAAAAACGGGTTTCTGGCTGCCGCCATCATCCGCCTTGTTCCCAGTGGACCTTTCATCATGGTCAATATGGCGATGGGCGCGGCGGGGATGCGGGGGTTTTGGTATTTTGGCGGCACCGGCATTGGCATTGTTCCAAAGATCATTGTCATCGCTTTGGCGGGCCATGGCATGGACGAGCTGTTCACCGGCGACAATGTCTGGGCGCTTGTGTTTTTGGCGGCGGCAGCGGCGGTCTGGCTGGTGATCGTGTTCGTGGTGCGCCCGATGGTGCGGGCAGGGCGTTCAGCGCCGTCGCAGACGCCGCCATCATCCTCAGACAGCGCGCCGCCGCCCTGACGCATCAAAATGTTATTGCGCGCAGCGGCTAAAATTGGTAAAAACTTGCGCCATCAAGTTTAGAAACTTCCCCCGGCGCAAAACTCTTGCGCTTCCGCCGAGCCGCCCTCGCTTCGTCTGAGGTCTGCCTGGGTGCGGGTCCGCGCGCGAGGGATCAAGCGTCGTCCACACCCGCCTCTCAATCGCCTTGCCCCATCCAACAAGGCTTTGCAGCGAGTCCGCCATGTCTTGCACAATGATCCGCATCTTTGACACCACCATGCGCGACGGCGAACAATCGCCCGGCGCAGCCATGACCTTGGCCGAGAAAGTCGAACTCGCCCAGATCTTTGACGGCATGGGCGTGGACGTGATCGAGGCCGGATTTCCCATTGCCTCGAACGGTGATTTTGAAGCCGTGCGGGCGGTCGCGGAGACGGTCAAGTCTTCGGTGGTCTGTGGCTTGTCGCGGGCGGGACTGAAGGACATCGAACGCTGCGCGGAGGCGATCCGCCCGGCGCCGCGACGCCGCATCCATACCTTCATTTCCACCTCGGCGATCCATCGCAAACACAAACTGAACATGAGCGAAGACGACGTGCTCGATTGGATTGCCAAGAGCGTCGCCCATGCCCGTCGGTTCACGGACGATGTTGAATGGAGCGCTGAGGACGCGACCCGCACGGAGGTGGATTATCTGAAGCGATGCGTCGAGGCCGCCATCCGCGCCGGCGCCACAACGATCAATATCCCAGACACCGTAGGCTACAGCTTTCCCCAGGAATATGGCGCCCTGTTTAAGACCTTGATCGACCATGTTCCAGGCGCCGATGGCGTGGTGTTTTCCGCCCATTGCCACAACGATTTGGGCCTTGCGGTGGCCAACTCCATCGCCGCGGTGATGAACGGGGCCCGCCAAATCGAGTGCGCGATGAACGGTCTTGGCGAACGCGCCGGTAATGCCGCACTCGAAGAGGTGGTGATGGCGCTGCGGGTGCGCGCCGATGCGCTGCCGTTCAGCACCGGCATCGATACAACCCGCCTGATGCGTGCAAGCCAGGTTGTGAGCCGGATTACCGGATTTCCGGTGCAATACAACAAAGCAATCGTCGGCAAAAATGCCTTCAGCCACGAAAGCGGCATCCACCAGGATGGCATGCTGAAAAACACGCAGACCTATGAAATCATGCGGCCCGAAGACGTTGGGCAGGGCGCTACAAATCTGGTGCTGGGCAAGCTGTCTGGGCGGGCGGCATTCAAGGACAAGCTTGTCAACCTTGGCTATGTGCTGGCCGACAACCAGTTCCAGGATGCGTTTGCGCGGTTCAAGGAGCTCTGCGACCGAAAGCGCCACGTTTATGACGAAGACATCGTGGCCTTGGTGGACGACCATATCGCCCACGCCGACGACGCGGTTCA
>JBIKVO010000445.1:0-2777 GCA_044356795.1 Caulobacterales bacterium | reverse complement strand
TCACCGACTTCATAATCCTTATTTTCCAGGAACTTGTAGTGCATCTGCACGTCACCGCCAGAAAGCCGCGGTTCAACCCAGGGCGTTCCCCCGCCGCTGCGGCCAAGCTCGCGCCAATCTGACAGCACCGCGCGCGCGATCTCGGGATTGTCGCCGGTATTGCGGTGACGGAACTGGAAACGCAGCGGATTGGCCGGGCCAAAGCCGGCATCCTGAAGCAGCCGGCGGCCCTCCTCGCGGCGCTGCTCCAGCGTCAAATCGGCCCAGGTCCAACGCCCTGTCCGTTCATAGCCAGACAGCCCCGGCGGCACGAAATTGTAGGAGGGCACATAGCCCGCCTTCCATATCGCGTTGCACAGAAAATCCCGATCGATCGCCATGGTCAAAGCCTGGCGCACGCGGGGATCATTGAATGGGGCCCGCTGGTTGTTGAAATTGAGGTGCTGATTCAGCATGTAAGGCGCTACGCGCGGGAAGCCGGGGAGTTCGGCTTCGTACAATTCCACCTTTTTGCCTGGGAAGTTCGTGCTCCAGCCGATTTCGCCGCGCATCACCCGGCGGGCGGCGGCGTCGTCGTTGCTGATTGGATAGAAATATAATTCCTCGAACGCGACATTATCGGCGTCGTAGAAGCGCGGATTCTTCTTCAGCGCCACGATATAGTTAGACCAATAGCGCACCAGCGTATAGGCGCCGTTGGTGACGACATTTTCCGGCCGGATCCAGGCGCGACCACGCTTCTGGTGGACATGGCGCGGAATCGGGAACGACGTATAGTGCTTGAGCACGCCCGTTAGGTACGGCGCAGGATATTCCAGTGACAATTGCAGCGTGCGCTCATCCAAAGCCCGCGCCCCCACTGTCTGGGGCGCAGCTTTTCCCTCTACGATCTTCTGGCCGTTCTTCAGCGGATACAGGATAAACGCATATTTCGCGAAGGTCTTGGGATTGAAGATGTTCTGGTAGGCGTATTCAAAGTCGTAGGCCGTGCACGGAACGCCATCCGACCACAGCGCCTCGCGCAGTTGGAACGTCCAAGTCAGACCGTCTTTCGAGGTTTCCCACACCGTCGCCATCCCAGGGATGATTTTGCCGTCGGCGGCCTCGGTGGTCAGCCCCATAAATATATTGCCGATGATATTGTTCTCCCATGTCCCGCTGGCCTTTTGCGGATCGAGGGACAAAGGCTCGCCATTGTTGGCGATATCAAGCGCCATGCGCTTGGGATCGAAACCCACCACCGCCGCCCCACAGCCAGACAGTGAAACAGCTCCAGCGGCGGCAAGGCCCCCGGCGATGGCGGTGCGGCGCGTTGGACGAATGATCATCGAGGATCCCATCATTTTGGCGGTGCGGCCGCCTGCAATGCAGTCGACGCGCTGACTTTGTGGCGTAAGATACTAAACTGGGCTCGTTTGTCGCGGGAGGCGTGCATGCGCAAGGTCAACAAATCAGTGAAGGCCAAATCAGTGATGGGCCATGCAGTGACGGCTGGCTTGGCGGCGTCTGGAGCGCTGGCGGCGCTTGTGGCGCTGTCGACGATGGCTGCCAAGGCCGACACCACGCCGACAGCCCCCGACGCCCTGGCCCGGGTTTATGCCTGCGCCGCCCAAGCCGACAACGCCTTGCGCCTTGCATGCTATGATTCTGAGGTCGGCGCCCTGCGCACCGCCCAGGCCAAAGGTGAAATCACCGCCATCGACAAGCAGCAGGCCAAAAAGCTCGAACAGGAAAGCTTTGGCTTCAACCTGCCGTCTCTACCCACGATTGCCTTCCCGAACCTGTTTGGCGACGGCGGCGAGGCGCGCACCGACACGGTCAGCACCATCATCAGCCGCGTGACCGGCCAGCAAAAACCCACCTTCGTCATGGAAAACGGCCAAGTGTGGCAATCGGTGGATAGCGAAACGAATCGCAATGCGCGCCCAGGGACGGCGGTGTCGATCCGGCGGGCCGCCACCGGCAGTTTCTTGATGAGCGTCGAGGCGGGCGGCGCCGCGCTGCGGGTTCGACGGGTGAATTAGGCCGCGCGAAACTGCCGTGGATAAAGAAAAAATACCCTCATCCGTCGGCTTCGCCGACACGATTTCTCTGACGGAGAAGAAAAGTTACCGCCACTTTCTCGGCCCGTCCGCACACGGTCGGGGGATGAAGCGGCGATCTGCGGTGCGTTCGAAAGCGCAAAACCGCAATCTATCCGACTGGGGTCGCACCGCCCGCATACGGCGCGCCATGTATGGCCTGCTTACCCCTTTGCCGCAACTGGCGCACGTCTTCATGGTGCTGTGGCGGCATCGTCGCGGCGGGAGCCTTGCGGATCTGAAACAACTCGAACGCGATCTGTTTCGCATGCGTGTCGCGCTGTATCGCGCCAACGCCGCCGCCAACCTGCAACAGATGGTTGTGTTGTTTCATCACGGCACGCTGTCCATGATTGCGGTCGCCGGCATGCATCTTGATCGCCTCGCCGCGTACAGCCGGGCCAAAAGCGTTACAGCACGCAGCCTTATGGTCGACGCAAGATGCTTATGATAGCTTGTGCGCGACAAACGCGCACTCACCGATCATGCGTGCCGCGGTAAGCCTGAAAACCGCGTTGTGTTCGCGATCATCGCGATCGCACCACCCATCGCGCACATCGTCCGAACTCAGATCACCTGCACACAGATGATCTCGTTCCCGCGCCGTCCTGATTTCACGGAGCGCGTTTCCACAACTCGTCTGATTGTCCGCACGCTGAAGCCCCAAGCCCGGCGCCATTTGTGCAGGCCAAATCT
>JBIKVO010000444.1:0-2789 GCA_044356795.1 Caulobacterales bacterium | reverse complement strand
CAGCAGGATCTCGTCCAGCGGCGCCGTCGCCATCGAAGCCGCCCGATGATGGGGCGCTGCCCGCATCTCATTCAGAAATCCGACCGCCATCAAAGCCAACCAAGAAAGCCAACCAAGATGGCGCCGGTCGAACCGATGCTCGTTCATGTCATGTTGGGAATTTATGACTTTGCCCCGATTGCTTATCCGGTTGCGCGCGCCGCATAGCTGCGCCACAGGGACATGTCCGAAAGCGACCGCGCCTTTTTCAACCCTTTTTCAACCGCCGTGGCGACGGGGCCCGCAGTGGCGTTCGGATCCGTTTCTTGCGGCGCCGCATCAGGACCCCGCATCAGGACCCCGCATTGGGGAATTTTTGCGCGATTTGCGGTCGTCTGTGCACTTCAGACAACAAATCACAGTGATTGAGGGGCTCACGGGGCAGAAAAACGTCGAGAGGGCGTAGGTGGTTAGCAGGGTTTGCTGTATGGTCCTGGTGGTTTGAGTGAGAGTGTTGACCGTGGCGTCTTCGCGCAGATCGCAGCAGGCTCGGCGCTCCTCCGCGAGATCGAGGGCGCAAACAAAATCACCGCGGCCGCACGTACAGGCGGGGACGGGGAGCGTCGACGCGGCGTCCCAGGAGGTCTCGCAGCCTGCGGTCGACGTCAGCTTATCGACTGAAACGGCTGAGATTTCTGCTGGAAGGCCCGGTCCTGGTCTTGGCGCAAATGTGCCGGCTGAGACGCACCTTGCGGATGCCGACGCCATCGCGGCCCGGGACGGGGATTGGGTTGCCCCGCTAGGACTTGCCCCCTTGCCCAAGGCTTTGCGTGTGCGGCGAAAGCGCGCATTGCCGGTCGATCATTCACCGGGCGGACGCCGTGCTGCGGTCTTGGCGCTGATATGGCCGCCATCCCAGATTTTTGGGCGGCGCTGGTTCGGGCTGACGCTGGTGGCGGTGGCGTCGATCTTGTGTTGGTGGGGCCTGTTCCAACTGGGTGGCGCCATCCTTCATAGGTTTTCCATCGGCTGATGGCGGCTGACGCGCCGATCATGTCTGCGCAACCCTGCGCCGCTGGCTGGCAGACTGGGTTGACGTTTCCTGCCTGTCACGCCCGCTTCGCTTAAGTCGCGGACATGCTCGACAGCGCCGCCGGCAGTGCGCGATAACGAAACGAGATCTGCATGGCGCCTCTTTGGGTTCTGGACATTGAGCCCGGTTGGCGGCCTGCGATGGATTGACAAAGGACGGATCGGGCGTGGCGGTTTGGCTGGCAGTGAGCCTGATAATGGCGCTGGTGATCCTGGCCGCTCCTTGGCGCTGGGCGCTGGGCGCCTTTCTGTTTTGGACCCCGTTCAGCGGTACAGCCGTGGCGATTATTGGCGGCGATCCGATCCTGGTGCCATTGATCGTGTGTGTGGCGCTCACGCTCCGGTACGCGTTTTCGCTGTTCGACCGATCGTTTCGCGAGGAAGCGCTTATTCTGCTGTCGCGCGAAGGCTGGCTCGTGGCGTTCTTGGCCTATGCGGTTGTCTCTGGTCTTCTTTTCCCGCGACTCTTTGCCGGAGAAACATCGAGTTTCACCAATATTAACGGCCGTTTTGTTTTGTTGCCGTTAGGGCCAGGGCATATGTCTATCGCCCAGATTGGGTACCTGACACTGGCGGTCACCTCGTTTTTCGCTGTGCGCCATGTCGTTTTCCGTGTCGGGCCGGCCGCTGCCGTCTTGGCGCTTCTGGCGCAAGTCGTCTTCATCGGCGGCCTTGGCTTTCTGCAAGCGACGCTGGGGCTGGTGGGCGTTTCGGTGCCGGTTGAGTGGGTGGTGACGAACGAGGCCGCCACGCTTCTCCTCAACATTGTCGAGGGTGGTTTTGCGCGGGTCACGGGAGTATTTACCGAAGCCTCGGCCTATGCCGCTTGGGGGGTCGGCGCATTTGGCATGATGGTATTCTTGTATCTCAACCGGATCATGCCACAGACCAACCTCGTGCTTTCGGCCATTCTGGGGCTCACGCTGGTGTTGTCGACCTCGTCCACCGCGTATGGCGGGCTGGCCGTGCTGGTGCTGGCATTTGCTTTTGTGGTGGCGTTCGATGCTGATCCGCGCCGCAAGGAGCGGGGCATGATGCTGCTTGGGCTGGGCGCAGCCGTCGGCATCGGCCTGATTGTGATGATCGTCATCGCCGAAAGTGGTCCGCTATATAGGCTGCGTCTGTTGCTCGACAGCGCGATTTTCGGAAAACAGTATTCGATGTCAGCCTTGGAGCGCGGGGCTTGGGCGGACGCCGCGTTTCAGAGCGGCCTGGACACCTATCTTCTCGGCGCGGGCTATGGAGCGGTTCGCAGTTCCGGCGTCGGGCAAATGTTGTTTGGCGCGGTGGGCGTGATCGGAACGGCGCTCTTTGTGTTGTTTCTTGCGCCGAAATTGTTGCTGGCCTTGCGTCCGTGCCGCTCGCCCGAGGCTGCCGTCGCGGCCGCAGCAGCGCTCGCTTTGGCGCCGGCATTTGGCGTTTTGCTTGTGTCTTCGTCTGATCTTGGACTTTGGAACGTGTTTTGGTATTACGCCGCCATCGCGATCGGCTCCTGGGAGCGCAGTGTTGTGATGAGCGCAAAAGAGGCGGCTGCGCAGCGCCCGTTTGACGACGGCGATGTGCGAGATTGGCCCGCCCACGCCCGCGGCGAAGCCAGCCCGACGTCCAACGCTTGGCCGCGATAGCTGACAAAGCCCTTTCAACCGCCGTTGGCGGTCTCTCATGGTCGATAGAAGCCACGTGCGCCACACATCCGCGGGTGACGTGTGTTCAGAAAT
>JBIKVO010000073.1:0-10183 GCA_044356795.1 Caulobacterales bacterium | reverse complement strand
CCATATAGGCGCCGTCGTCGATCAGGCCCTTCTCGTGCAGGCGCGTCATGATGCGATGATGGACATAGGTGGCGCAGCCCTCGTTCATCATTTTGGTTTGACGCTGCGGATAAAAATACTGCGCAATCAGGCGCACAATGCGCAGGATTTCGCGTTGCCAGCCGGCCAGGCGCGGCGCGGTTTTTTCGAGGAAATAGATGAGATTCTCTTCCGGCAGCCCGAGCAGCGCGCGCCGGCGCGCAAGATCGGATTCGTCGCGGGTTTTCTTCGCCTTCGATACCGGCACCGTGCGCCAAAGGTCATTGAACAGCTGTTCGCCGTGCTGGCGGCGCTCTCGCTCACGCTTTTGTTCGGTGCGCAGATCGGGCATGCGCTTGCGCGGAAAGCGATGCACGCCATGGCTTTGCAGTGCGTGAGCGGCATCCAGCACCCGTTCTACCGCCGCTTCGCCATAGCGATCCTCGCATTGTGCAATAAACTTCTTGGCGAATTCGAGATAATCCAGAATGCCGTCAGCGTCAGTCCATTGTTTGAAGACATAATTATTCTTGAAGAAATGGTTGTGCCCGAAGGCTGCGTGCGCGATCACCAGCGTTTGCATGGTCGCGGTATTTTCTTCCATGATGTAGGAGATGCACGGGTTGGAATTGATCACGATCTCATAGGCAAGGCCCTGAAAGCCTTTGCGGTACATCACTTCATCGCGGGCGAAATGTTTGCCGAAACTCCAATGCCGGTAGAATAGCGGCATCCCGCCAGAGCTGTAGGCGTCAAGCATTTGTTCGGCGGTGATCACCTCGATCTGATTGGCGTAGACATCAAGGCCCAGCTCTTTCAGGCCAATCTCTTCAACCGCGGCATACACGCGGTCGATCGTTTGGAAGTCCCATTGCGGGCCTTCATACAACAACCGGGACGCGGTGCGGGCGATCGCCATGGGGAATCCTTTTCAGGGTGAGGCGCGGTCTTGCTGACGCTGGAACAGATCGCGGAAAACGGGGAAAATCTCACGGCGGTGGCGCACTTTGCGCATGGCGATGGCGCCGCCCTGCTTCACCACCAGCGCAAAGGTGCGCCACAACAAGGTGGCCCGCTCGCTTTGCAGAACGGGGCCATCGTCATCATCGCCGCCCACTTCAAGATATGCATAATATTGCACATGCGGCAGGATCGCGTCCTGCATGAGATCGATCGTTTTCGCGGTGTCGGAGGGGGTGTTGTCGCCGTCGCTGGCCTGGGCGCCATAGATGTTCCAGTGCGTCGGCGCGAACCGTTCCTGAATCACGCGCACCATTTCATCGAGCGCGGTTGACACGATCGTGCCGCCGGTTTCGCGGGCGTAGAAGAAGGTTTCTTCATCCACTTCCTGCGCCACATGGGTATGGCGGATAAACACCACCTCAACATGGCGATAGCGCCGCTTCAGGAAGATATAAAGAAGGGTGAAAAATCGCTTGGCGAGATCCTTCATGTGTTCGGTCATCGAGCCGGACACATCCATCAAGCAAAACATCACCGCCTGGGCGATGGGCGTCGGCGTCGATTCATAGCGCCGGTAGCGCACATCCAGCGGATCGATGAAGCCGATGCGCCGTGTGCGCGCCTTCGCGCGGTCAAGCTGGGCGCATGCGGCCGCCACGACCTCCTCTGGCGCGTCGTCTTTTTCCAAGGCCGCAAGCGCTGCCTCGAGGGCGGCCACCTCATCCGGTTTCGGACGTTTCAACGCGATCCGCCGCGACAGCGAATTGCGCATGGTGCGCTGGATCGAGATGTTCGCCGGCGAACCGGATGTGGCGTACCCCGCGCGTCGCCAAACCGGGGCGCCTTCGCCCTTCAGCGCCGTCTTCGCCAGATCGGGAAGTTCGAGATCTTCCAAGAAAAGATCCATGAATTCGCTGTCGGACAAGGCAAAGCGAAATGCGTCCTCGCCGCCGCCGTCTTCTGCGCCCTCCCGGCCTGAACCGCCTCCGCGCGGCGGGCGCGCGATTGTCTCGCCTTCGACATAATCCTTGTTGCCGGGCAGGACATAATCGCGCACGCCGCCCTCGCCAGCGCGGCGCAAAGTGGGTTCGTTCACGCCGTCGGTCGGGATCGAGACGGAGCCGCCCTTGTCGATGTCCTTGATCGACCGCCCGGCGCTGGCCTCGCGCACGGCCTGGCGAACCTGCGCGCGCGCCCGGCGGATAAACCGCTGGCGATTGCTCAGGCTCTTGCCGCCAGGATTGAGGCGGCGATCAATAATGGTCATCGGACTTTTGCCCCGCGGCCGGGCGCCTCACCCAGCCTGTTTGACGCGCATGTACCATTCCACAAGGCGGCGCACTTGTCTCTCAGTGTATCCGCGAGACACCATCCGGTCGACGAACTCGGCATGTTTCTTTTCGGTCTCGTTGTCTTTTTTCGAGCCGAACGAAATCACCGGCAGCAGGTCTTCCACCTGGCTGAACATGCGCCGCTCGATCACTTCGCGGATCTTTTCATAACTGGTCCAGGATGGATTTTTGCCGCCATGGCTGGCGCGCGCGCGCAGGGTGAATTTCACCACCTCGTTGCGGAAATCCTTCGGGTTGGCGATGCCGGCCGGCTTTTCGATTTTGCTCAGCTCCTGGTTGAGCAATTCGCGATTCAGCAGCTGGCCGGTGTCTGGATCCTTGAAGTCGATATCTTCGATCCAGGCGTCGGCGTAATCGACATAGCGATCAAACAGATTTTGCCCGTAATCGTGATAGCTTTCGAGATAGGCCTTCTGGATTTCATTGCCGATAAACTCCGCATAGCGCGGGGCAAGATCGCCCTTGATGAACTCCAGATAGCGGCTTTCGATGTCGGCGGGGAATTGCTCGCGCTTAATCGATTGCTCCAGCACATACATCAGATGCACCGGATCGGCGGCGATTTCGGTAACATCGTGATTGAAGGTCGCGGCCAGCACCTTGAACGCAAAGCGCGTGGAAATGCCGTCCATACCCTCATCCACGCCGCCAGCGTCTTTGTATTCCTGCAGCGAGCGCGCCTTAGGATCCACTTCCTTGAGGCTTTCCCCGTCATAGACGCGCATTTTGGCGAACTGGTTGGAATTTTCATGCAGCTTCAACCGCGACAGCACCGAAAACCGCGCCAGCATTTCCAGCGTGCCCGGCGCACAGGGCGCTCCGGCGAGCTCTGATGTCTTGATCAGCTTTTGATAGATGCGCTCTTCTTCGGTCACCCGCAGGCAATAGGGCACTTTGATCACGAAGATGCGGTCGATGAAGGCTTCGTTGTTTTTGTTGTTCTTGAATGTCTGCCACTCCGCCTCGTTGGAGTGGGCCATGACGATGCCCTGAAACGGGATCGCGCCGATATTCTCGGTGCCGACATAATTACCTTCCTGCGTTGCAGTCAGCAGCGGGTGCAGCATTTTGATCGGCGCTTTGAACATTTCGACAAATTCCAGCATCCCCTGGTTCGCCCGGTTCAGGCCGCCGGAATAGGAATAGGCGTCGGGATCATTCTGGGCGTGGAATTCGAGCTTGCGGATATCCACCTTGCCAACGAGGCTGGACACGTCCTGGTTGTTCTCATCGCCCGGTTCGGTCTTGGCCACCGCCACCTGACGCAGGCGTGAGGGGTATAGCTTCACCACCTTGAACTTCGACAGATCGCCCCCGAATTCATCCAGGCGCTTCAGGCACCATGGGCTCATCAGCCCGGTGAAACGCCGCCGCGGCACGCCGTAGCGCTGTTCCAGCGTCTCGGCCATGGTCTCGGGATCGAACAGGCCGAGCGGGCTTTCAAACACCGGCGATACCTGATCGCCCGCCTTCAGCGCATAGATCGGCTGATGCTCCATCAGCGCCTTCAGGCGTTCGGCCAACGAGGATTTGCCTCCGCCCACCGGGCCCAGCAGATACAAAATCTGCTTGCGTTCTTCGAGGCCCTGGGCGGCATGCCGGAAGAACGCCACGATCCGCTCGATCGTGTCTTCCATGCCGTAGAATTCGGCGAAGGCGGGATAAATGCGGATGGTGCGGTTCATGAAGATCCGCCCCAGGCGCTGGTCCTTGGCGGTATCGATCACTTCCGGTTCGCCGATGGCGGCCAGAATACGCTCCGCCGCGGTGGCGTAGGTGATCGGCTCCTTCTTGCACAACTCCAGATAGGCGCTCAGCGACATCTCGACTTCGCGCCGCGCCTCATAGCCTTTGGCAAAACTGGCGAACAGGTCGTCCGGGGTCATAGCCGCTCCTTCGCTGGGCTGGCGTCAATCGACAACGCCAAGCCGCCCAATATCAAGCCGCCCAATATGACGCGGCATTAAGGCAACGGTGCGAACAGTCCGCGGCGTTCTGGCGTTCGACGCACAACCGCCAGCGGCCACCATGTTCGACCCGGCCCCGCGCCGCGATCACCCTCGTGCCGGTCCAAGATCGGCTGCGTCGGGCGACAGAGCAAGCGCGCACACGCGGTGTGGCGTTCAATTTTCCATTGAAGCCTGATGAGCGGGCGCCGGTCTGGCCCAGCAGGCTGCGCAATTCTGACTGCATGATGGCGAAGTCCCGGGCAAAGGCCCTGTCGCCATGGGGTCGCGCCACGACGGCTGCGCCAACAAGGCGGCCCGCCTCGACATCGCAAGGATAGTGAAAGCCGCACACCACCCGGCTGTCGCCGTAGGCGCGACCGCGGTCAAACAGCGCATCCGCCCGCTCCGGTAGGGCTTGCGCAAACAGCAAAGCCCACGCCCAACCGAAAGCGGCGTGCCTGGATGGATAGGACTTGGATTGCGCCAGCCGGTCCATTCCGGCGGCGCCAATCGCACTGGTCGGCAGCGCCGGCCGGGTCGCGAATGGGCGCAGGCGGCCGAATTCCTCTTTGGCGTCGTCATAGGCGGCGGCGATGTCGGTGGTCAGGCGGGCGAGGACGCGGGCGGTATTGGGCGCCTCTTGCGCGGCGAGCAGGCGGCTGAACGGGTCTGCGAAGGCCGTGAACGCGTTCACATCGTTGCCGGCGAGCGCCTGGCGCCAGCGTGGGCCGTCGACGGCGGGGCGGGCTGAAAGGATCTGGTCAATTTCGGCGGCGTGGACGCTGGCCCCTCTTGCGGCGGCGGGGCGAGAAAGCGTCTTCCCGACGGCGGCGTCACAAGATAGCCCACCGCAAAACCAGCGGCGTTTTGGCGGGCTCGCTCACCTGCGGGGAGAGGCTGGCGCACCCCGCCATGGCGACTGAAAAAGCGGCGGCGACAAAGATCCGGCCCAGCATGGCGGACGTCTCCGAAATGGCTTCCAAGATGATCAAGCCGACCGCGCCTGGAGGCGGCCTATGTGTTCAGCGGCGGTAAGCGCGCATCGATGAATTTGCGGAAATCACCCCAATACAAATCCTTGTGGCTGTCCCAGATCGCGCGCACCACCGGGCTTGCGATATGCTCCATCATGGCTTTTTCCATCGGCGCCCAATTGCCCTTCATGATCGCGCCATTGCGATACTGGAAGTACAATGTTTCATAATGATCCAGCAGCATGGCCGCCATCAACCGCTCGCCCACGGGTTCGCCCCAGCGCTCCTTCATCAGCTGCGGCGCAATGGCGGGATTGGTCAAGCCCATCGCCCAGATTTCACGCTCCGCCTTCATCACGCTGAGATTGGTCTGCAGCGCCAGGGTTTTGCGCGTGTGCATCAGCTGCACGATCCCGATCGCCAAAGCGATCAAGGTGGCCAGCGACGTGGCCACCTGCAGCCAGGGAAGCAATTCAGCGGGCGTCATGATCAAAATCCGTTGAGCCGGGCATAGCGATCACGGTGGAACGCCGCGCCGCCATAAAGCGCTTCCGTCACCCGCGCGCGCTTCAGATACAAGCCGCTGTCGTGCGCGTCGGTCATGCCGATGCCGCCATGCATCTGCACCATTTCATTGGAAACGGTGTGCAGGCTCTCACTGGCGCGCGCTTTTGCGATGCTGGCATATTCTGCGATCGTGCGATCATCCTTGCCTTCGTCCAGCACCGCCAACGCCGCCAGAACGCACGATCGCGTCAATTCCAAATCCACCAGCATCTTGGCGGCGCGGTGCTGCAGACCCTGAAAAGAACCGATCAGCTGGCCAAATTGGGTGCGGGTTTTGAGATAGTCGGCGGTTTGGGCAAACATGCTGTCGGCCTGGCCCAACATCTCCGCACTCAAGCCGATGCGCGCACGATCCAGAACGCGGTCCAGGACAGCCGATCCCTCCGGCCCCGCCTCTGCCAGAACATGGCTGGCCGCCACCGCCGCCTGGGTGAACATGATGTCGGCTGCGCCGCGGCTGTCGATTGTGGAGAGCGATGTGCGCGTCACGCCGGGGGCTGCGGCGTCGATCACATAGAGGCCGATGCCCGCCGCCCCGCGCGCCGCGACAATCAACACATCGGCGCAGTGTCCATCTGCAACATAGTGTTTCGCGCCGCTCAGCGTCACGCTGTCGCCATCGGCGTCCGCCCGCACGGCAATCTTTCCCGGCGCATGATGGGCGCCTTCATCCACACACAAGGCGCACACGATCTCCCCGGCGGCGATCTTCGGCAGCCAATGCTGCTTTTGCGTCGGCGATCCCGCAAGCCGCAGCGCCGCAGCGCCAATCAAGGCGGAGGACAGCAACGGCGATGGCGCCAGGGTGCGCCCCATTTCCATCAGGATCAATCCAAGCCCGCGATAGCCAAGATCGGCCCCGCCATAGGCCTCTTCGATCAGAACGCCGGTCCATCCCATTTCTGCGATTTCGGCCCACAGTGCACGATCAAAGCCATCACCGCCGCCGCCGTCACGCAGCGCGCGCAGATGCGCGGTGGGCATCTTGTCATCGACAAATGCGCGCGCGGCGTCGCGCAGCATGATGTGTTCTTCGCTCAATGTGAACATGGCGGTGGTGTCCTTGATCAGGGGCTCGCATAACGGGCGCAGGCGTCGGCAAAGCGTTGGATCGCGCCTTTGGCGTCGGCGGCGACAGCGATAAACCAATCGCCGGCATTGACGCGCAGGCCACGCGACTCTTTCAACGCGGTGATCAGTTCCGGCGTCGGGCGCAATTGGATGGACACCGTGTCGCGGCCATCCTCCTTCGACCAGATCGGCGCCTCGCGATAACCACCGCCCGACAAGAACAACGCCACATCCTCCGCGCGCGCCGGCGATTGATCTTTCGGCCAAGTCGCCGTCACGGCCAAGCGCCCCGGTGCACCCGCCGCCGCGGAATTGCGGCTGCTGCATTCCAGGCTGACGCGCTGGCCCTGATCGTCCACCGTCACCGACGTGACGCCGGGACCATCGGCTTGGATCCAATTGGCCGGCATTTCGGCGGCCGCCTCGTCGGGCCGGGGGCCCTCATCCTTGGGCGTCGGCGCTGGCGCAGCCGCGGGCGTTTGCGCCTTCATGTCCGCGGCCGGCGGCGGCGTTGCCGGTTGGCAGGCGGCCAGGATGGTCATGGCTGCGGCAAGGGCTGCGGCAAGGGCTGCGGCAAGGAGCGTCGGGGTTTGGAGCATGGGATTGCGCCTCATTTCAAGCCATTGATCTGGGCGCAGCTGGCGGCGAAACGGTCGAAGGCGCCGGTGGCGTCGGCATCGCTCATCCGCTCCTGCTCGCCAGTCTGCAGGCGCAGGCCCAATGTGTTGGCCGTCATGAAGGCGCGGACCGTATCGGCATTGGCCGCCAACACATAAACCGGTCTGAACGCGTTCTCTTTGAGGCTTGCCGCGTCGGCTTGCGCGTCGAAGGTTTTCGCCCCGATCACCACCTTGACGGCGCCCGCATCCGGCGTCACGCCGCAAGGAATTTCCCAAGCCGGCGCAAAGCGGATGCGCAGGTCTTTTGTGCCTAGCGCGCAGGCCACCGCAAATTCCAAATCGCCTTGCGCAAAGGCCAAAGTCATCGGGTCGTCCCCGGTCACCGTCCAACCCTCCGGCGCGTTGGCGGCGGGCGGCCCGTCCGACATCGCACCCGGCGCCGGCGCTGTCGGTTTTGCGGCTTCTTTTTGCGCCGCGGGGGGCGCACACGCCATCAGCGCCGCGCAACTCACGGCCAACACATGAACGCGCATCATGTTTTCCTTTCGCTGCCGGGCGAATTATTGATGATCCCGCAAGCCCAGCACACGCTTGGCGATAACATTGAGATTGATTTCGCTGGTGCCGCCTTCGATGGAATTACCCTTCGCGCGCAGCCAGTCTTTGGTTGCCTTCAATTCGCCGGCGGCAAATCCATCCCCACCCCAGCCCAGCGCCCGATTGCCCAGCGCCTCCACCATCAGCTCGGTTTTTTCCTGATTGAGGCTGGCGGCCGCCACTTTGAATATCGACGCCATATGATCAACCCGGCCGCCATTGTGCGCCTCTTCTGTGGCGCGGCGCACGGTGAGATTGAAGGCGCGATCAAACATTTTGTGGGCTGCAATCCGGGCGCGCAGATCGCGATCGGCCAAGCCGCCATCGTGCACTTCGCCATAGTGGAGCGCCGCTTCTTCCAGCGACAAACCACCCCCACCGCCGCCAAACCCGGACGCTGAGATCGATTGCCGCTCATACATCAACAAGCGCTTGGCGATTTCCCAGCCGCCATGGAGTCGCCCGACCAGATTCTCTTTCGGCACTTTCACATCGGTCAGGAAGGTTTCGCAAAACGGCGAAGATCCAGAGATCAATTTGATCGGGCGCGGATCAACGCCCGGTGTTTTCATGTCAAACAGGATGAAGCTGATGCCCTCGTGCTTCACGCTGGCGTCGGTGCGCACAAGACAGAACATCCAGTCGGCCTCATTGGCGTAACTGGTCCAGACTTTTTGGCCATTGATCACAAAGTGATCGCCCTTGTCTTCGCAGCGGGTTTGCAGACCCGCCAGATCCGATCCCGCACCCGGCTCCGAATAGCCCTGGCACCACCGGATTTCGCCGCGCACAATCTTGGGCAGATGCTCCATTTTTTGGGCTTCGTTCCCATATTCCAGCAAGGCTGGCCCAAACATCCACAGCCCGAAGGAGAACAGCGGCGGGCGCGCCTTGATGCGGCGCAACTCCTCCTGCAGCACCCGATGTTCAGCGGGCGTCAGTCCGCCGCCGCCATAAGCTTTGGGCCAGAGCGGCGCAGTCCATCCTCGGCTGGCCATCGCTTCGAGCCAGACTTTCGCATCCGGGTTCTTGAAGGTCGCGTTGCGGCCGCCCCATACGATTTCATCTTCCGGCATCGGCTTGCGCATACTGGGCGGGCAGGCGGTTTCCAGCCAAGCGCGGGTTTCGGTACGGAAGGCGTCCAGGCTGCTGTCTGCCCCATCGGCCATGCTCATCTCCCCGGGTTCGTATCTCGGCGCGATCTTACCGCATGTCTGATCCAAGGGAGAGCGGAATATGCGCGCTATCGCAGCCGCGTTCCCGTCTGATAGCCCAGCCCATTCACCAGATGCACGATCGCCAGCAGGATCGCGAAGGCGCAAAAAATCATCACCAGCGTCCACGGGACCATCCGCGGCTTCAGCGGATCGGCCGGCCGGGCTGTCACCGCGCGCCCATAAAAAAACACGCCAACAAGGCCGATCAGGATGGCCATTGTGATGGCCAGATCAAGGGCGGCGCCGTCGAGATGGGGCACGGATGCGGCTTTCGTGGTTTGGGGCCGGCGATGGGCTCATCGTCGGGGCTGTGATCGGTGTTTGCCCACTAATGCGCTCGGCGCATCCGCTCAAGCACCGCCGGCGCCGCCAGCACGCCCAGCGCCCCATGGGCTGACGCCGTCAGCCCCCGTCGTGAACAGTCTGGGCGCCGCTGCCGCCACGCAGCGACCGCCGATCCCATCGCCGTGCTGATCGATCCGCCCACCAGCACCCGCCCTTCCGGCCCCGGCGTCAAGCCATCGCCTGAGATCGCCGCCGCCGCCATCAAAAGCGCCATCGACAGCAACAGGGGGCCATGCAGCAGGGCGCTCGCCGCCCCGCCGAGCATCAGCGGCTGCAGCACGATCAGATGGCCCGCGCCCATCTCCTGAAGCGTGCGCATCGGCGCGCGCAGATGCACACGCCAGGTGTGCCGATGGCCCTTGATCCAGCGCTGTCGCTGGCCGCGCCGCACCGACCAGCGCTTGGACGGCGTTTCCAATGGGCTTGGCGATCTTCCCGAGGCGATCGCCAAACCGCGCGCGGCGGCAAGGTCAGGTCTGCGTCCTCAATGCGGCTGCAGGGGGCCCGGCC
>JBIKVO010000072.1:0-10226 GCA_044356795.1 Caulobacterales bacterium | reverse complement strand
AAACCTGCGCATCGCCCTGGGCATACAGCGACAGAACCGGCGCAACAACGAGTCCGGTTGGCTTTGAGTCGTAATCCAACAGCGCGCGAGCTTTCGGGTCCGCCCGAAACCGCGCCACACCCGCGTTGAGGGCGGCGGGATCGCTTACGCCGCCATACACGGTGGCAGTATTGTCGAAGGGGTTGCCGCCGCCGATGCCAGCGATCAAGGTCGACATCGTCGAGGTCGCCCAATTCAGATGTGTGCGCAGCGCGCGTTCCTGCACCCCTGCGGCGGCGAGAATGTTGGCGAGCCGTTCGCGTTCGGCGGCGGTGCGTTGCGCCGCAGCTTTGTTCAGCCCCGTGCACGCGTGCAGGCGCGCATTGACCTCTTCGCGCGTCATCCTCGCGCCAGGCGGAAGCCCCAACCAGACCGGATATTGCACTTCATCCGAACGCGGATGGTTGCCGCAATAGAACTGAAACACCGCCCGCAACTCTGCGCGGAATTGATAGGCCTGTGCGGCCCCCGCCACCACACCATTGGTGAGCAAGGCCGCATCATACGCCAACCGGCCCGACTCCTCCCGGCCATGAAGCTCCAACACCTTCAGCGCGATCTGGGCGCCCCAGGATTGACCGTGCAGAATCGTGCGCGTCGGTTGGCCGAACTGCGCAACGAAGGCGCGACGCGATTGCTCGACATCGGCGGCGGCGCGGCGCACGCCGAAGTCGCCGCGGCGATAGCTGGCTCCGATCCACGCATAACCGCTGCGCACCACGACCGCGAAACGGGTGATGTCCTCGTCCGGGTCGTCAGCCGCAGGGGGCGTCATCCGTGGGCCGCCATGGGCGTGAACAACCAGCTGTTTGTTCCACTCGCGTGGAATCGCCGCCAACAAATACGAGCCTTGGGGATCGCGGCCGCCAAAGCAGACCGCGACATCAGCGACCGCGGCCGGGCAGGCGCGCGGCGTCATCGGCTCTTGGGCTTCGGCGGCGGCGACCAAGACTGCCGCCCACGCCGCCATCGCAACAATCATCTGCCGCATCGCGTACTCCTTCGGCGTCGAGGGGCGCCGCTTCTGCTCGACACTTCGCCCCGCCCAAATCGGCCGGTCAAGGCGGCCTCACAGGACCGCGCGGGGTTTGCTGTAGTCAGCGCCGCACGGCAACCCTAAACTCCTTGGCCATGAACACGGTGTGGCCCGTCCTTGCGTTTCCACCGGCCTGGGGCCGACCGGCGCTCATGGCGTCGGGCTTGGCGCTGCTCATGGCCGCGGCCGCCTTCCTGGCCGGCAACATCCTGGCCGCCAGAGCCGCAGACGAACTCGTGCGGGATGCAACCTCGGAGGCCGGCTTTCGCGCCGCGATGCTCAGCCAGCATCTGCAACAATCGCGCGACGTGCCGAAGGTGCTGGCCGATGTTCGCGAGGTGAAGTCAGCGATTGCCTTGCGCGCCGCTGATCCGCAGGCCGTCGAGCTGAGCAAGACATTCGAGCGCCTGATCGAGAAAACCGAAGCCGAGGCAATCTATCTGATTGGCCCCGACGGCGTCTCGCTGGCGGCGAGCAATTGGCGCATCCCGGACAATTTTCTCGGTCGGGACTACAATTTCCGGCCCTACTTCACACAAGCGATCGCCGACGGCGCGTATGAGTTTTTCGCCCTCGGCACGATCAGCGCAGCCGCTGGCCTATACATCGCCCAGCGCGTCGACGGTGCGAGGGGCAGCGGCGTTGTTGTCGTGAAGGTCCATCTCGATCATGTGGAAAGCGAGTGGAAGCGCTCGGTGGGTAAAGTCGCCGTCACCGATGCGCGCGGCATCATCGTTCTGGCGAGCGAACCCTCCTGGCGATTTTGCCAAACACAGCCGCTGTCCGACGCCGATCTGGCCGAGGTCAGGCGTTCGCGCCAGTTTGGCGACGACCCGCCCCTGCCGACCGTAAATCTACCCGCGCCTGGCGATACGAGCGGCGCAGCGATCGCCGTCTCGCGCCCGGTGGCGAATACCGAATGGACGCTCACATACACCGCGCCGACAACGCCCATCACCAATGCGCGCGCTGCTGGCCAAGCCTTGGGCGGGCTGATGGCCCTTGTCGCCGGCGCCGGGTTCATCATCTTGCACAACCGCCGGCGCCGGATCGCGGTGGAGCGGCAGCGCGAAGACAGCGCCCGCCTCGAATTGGAAGCGCGGGTGGCCGAGCGCACCCGAGACCTCAACGCGGCCAACCAGAACTTGACAAATGAAGCGGCCGAACGTCGGCGGGTCGAAACAAAGGCCCGGCTTTTGCAGGATGAATTGTTCCAGGCGAACCGTTTGGCCGTGCTGGGCCAGGTGTCCGCCAGTGTCGCGCACGAGGTCAACCAGCCGCTTGCCGCCATTCGCGCGTTTGCCGAAAACGCGATCGCTTTCATGCAACGCAATGAGCCCAACGAAACGCGGGCCAATCTGATGCACATCATAGGTCTGGCGAGTAGGATCAACACCATCACCGACCAACTGCGCTTGATGGCGCGCAAAAGCACGGAGCCGCGCGAGCGTGTTGTCGTCGCTGATGCGGTCGACGGCGCCCTGCTGCTGATCGGCCCGCGCGCGCGCGCCATCGGTGTTGAGATCGAGCTGCAATCCCAAGACGACGCCTACGCTGTGCACGCGCACCGCACGCGCTTGGAGCAGGTCCTGCTGAATTTGTTGCAGAACGCGCTGGATGCCTGCCAAGGCTGGGCTCAAGTGCGCATTCGCATCGCCGTATGCAAACAGGCTGACGCAATCCAGATCGACGTCGTCGATAATGGACCGGGCCTCGGGCCTGAGGCGGCGGAAGCCCTGTTCACGCCCTTCAACACCACCAAGGCCAACGGACTAGGGCTTGGGCTCGTCATTTCGCAAGAGATCTGCGGCGAGTACGGAGGCAATATTGAGTCGATCCCTTCGCCCCTTGGCGGGGCGGGCTTTCGCATAACATTGCCGGCAGCCCCATGACTGATCCCGCTTTTGAACCAGCTTTTGACCCGGCCTCTCACCTCGTCGCGCTGGTCGACGACGACCCCGATGTCCGCAACGCAACAGCACAAACGCTGCGGCTTGCAGGCTTTCATCCATTGGTGTTTGAGCGCGCCGAAGACGCGCTCGCCGTCGTTTCCACCACATTCGCAGGCGTCGTGATCAGCGATGTGCGTATGCCACGCATTGGTGGGCTGGAGCTGCACCGCCGCATCGCCGCCATTGATCCCGAACTGCCGGTGATCTTGTTTACCGGTCACGGCGACATTGAAGACGCCGTTCAGGCCATGAAAGCAGGCGCTTTTGATTTCATCGCCAAGCCGTTTGCGCCGGACCGCTTGACCATCAATGCTCGACGCGCCCTGGCCTATCGCCATCTCGTATTGGAGAATCGGCGCCTAAAGGCGGCTGTCGCTGCGCCAGAACCAGATGTGCCCCTTGTGGGGGAAGCGCCCGCGATTGTGGCTTTGCGCGCTGCAGTGCGTGAGCTGGCCGGTACAGACGCCAATGTCCTGATTGAGGGCGAAGCAGGTGTCGGCAAAGAATATGTGGCGTTGGTCCTTCATCAATTGTCGCTGCGCCGGCGCAATTTCTCCATCGTCGAGTGCGGCTTTTGTCTGGATGCGCAGATCGCCGACGACCTATTTGGCGAACCGCCGCGTAGTCCCGGCTTGAAACCGCGCAAAGGCCGGGTTGAAGCGGCCGAAGGCGGTACGCTGTTCCTGCACGATGTCGACAAGGCGAGCCCCACGCTCCAGACAGCGCTGGCGCGCTTGATCGAAGAACGGGCGATGCCGTTGCCGGACGGATCGGATGTGCGGCCGGTGTCGTTTCGGGTGATCAGCGCATCCAGCGTCGATCTGGAAGCTCAGATGCGCGCTGGCGCGTTTCGCGCCGATCTTTATTTCGGCTTGTCGACGGTGCGCCTGCATGTACCGCCGCTGCGGGCGCGGCGCGGCGACATCCCTCTCTTGTTCTCCACCTTCCAGGCCGAAGCGGCGCGGCGTCTGCAACGACCGGCGCCGCCGATGACGGACACTGTGCGCCGACACCTCGTGGACTATGATTGGCCGAGCAATATGCGCGAGCTGCAGCACTTCGCCGAGCAGGTTGTGCTGGGGATTGAAGATCGTGGCGCAGCCCTGGACGATGAGCGCGCGCTCGATCTGGGCGAGCGCGTCCACCGGTTTGAAGCCGATGTGATCCGCGACGCTCTGGTTACCGCCAAAGGCGACGTCCGCACCGCTTTGTCGCTTCTGCGCATCCCGCGAAAAACCTTCTACGACAAGCTCGCCCGCCACCGCATTGACATCGACGCCTATCGCCCCAATCGCCGCGACGGTTAAGGAGCGTGTGCGGAGATGCGCACAGGCGCGGGTCAGAGTGTCACTATTCCAGCACAGGGCCATGACGCTTGCGCCAAAAAGTCTCTGTGAATCATTTGCTTGCCACTCCGGCGCGTTGCGTTGATGGCGGTGAGTCCTTGCGTGTTTGCTGACTGAAACACAAGGCTGTGCCGTTTAACGCATCGCCGCGGGAGAAGCGCTTGTCGGATGTGACGCAGCCCTGGGGGATGGCCGATGGCGCCGAAACGGGGGCTGGCTCCCGTCTGCTCGGCCGGATTGGATTGATCTTGGGACCCACCGTGGCGCTGGCGATGGCGGCGGCCGGCCCGCCCACCGGCTTAAGCGTCCAGGCCTGGGCGGCGGTCGCCCTGTTGGCGCTGATTGTCGTGTGGTGGGTGACCGAAGCGATCCCGGTGGCGGCGACAGCGTTAGTGCCGCTCATCGGTCTGCCCCTTGTCGCGGGCGTCAAGCCGGTCGACGCGGCCGCCCCCTACGCCGATCCGGTGATCTTCTTGTTCATCGGCGGCTTCATGCTGGCTGCGGCGGTCGAGCACTGGGGTTTGCATAGGCGCTTCGCCCTGCGATTGGTGTCAGCGATCGGCTTTTCGCCGGGCGCTTTGTTGGCGGGGTGTTTGGCGGGCGCCGGCTTCTTGTCGATGTGGATCTCCAACACCGCGACAGCGCTGATGCTGATGCCCATTGCGCTTGGCATCGTCAGCGCGCTCGCGACTGTAGGCGGCTCCAGTCCACGCCTCGCTGGCACGCTCGTGGTCGCCATCGCCTACGCCGCTTCGATTGGCGGCATCGCCACGCCGATCGGCTCGCCCACCAACCTCGTCGCGATGGGCTGGCTGGAGCGCAACGACATGTCGCTCAGCTTCCTCGAATGGATGACGCTGGCGACGCCGCTAGCCATCGTGATGCTGTGCGCCGCCTGGGGTGTCTTAAGGCTCGATCTTGGCCGCGCAAGCGCCAGCACGGATGTGGAAGGCGCCCGCGCCGTCCTTGCGCGGATGTCGGCGGAACTGGGCCCCATGACCGAACCCGAGCGCCGCGTGCTGATCGTATTCGTCACGACGGCGTTGGCGTGGATTGCGCGCGAACCGCTCACCGCCATCCCCGCGCTGAAGGGCTTGACCGACATGCAGATCGCGATTGCGGGCGCGGTGGCGTTGTTCCTTGTTCCCTCCGGCCGCCAGGCCGGCGAAGCCCTGATCGACTGGCCACGCGCCGAGCGGATTCCGTGGGGCATTGCATTGTTGTTCGGCGCGGGTCTGTCGATGGCCGCAGCGATGGAGGCGCTCGGCGTCACCGAATGGATGGCGGGCGAGCTGTCGTTCCTGGGCGTCTGGGCGCCAGTGGCGGTCCTGGCGGCGATTGTGGCGCTGACCGTGTTTCTGAGTGAGTTCGCCTCCAACACGGCCACGCTGGCGGCGTTCTTGCCGGTTGTGGCGGCGGTAGCGTCAGCGACCGGAATCGCCCCGCTTTATCTCGTGTTCGGCGCCGCGATGGGCGCAAGCCTGGCCTTCATGATGCCGGTTGGCACACCGCCCAACGCCATCGCCTACGCCACAGGTCATGTAGACATGAAGCGCATGATCAAATTGGGCCTGTGGCTCAATCTGCTGGCAATCGGCTTGATTATCGCCTGCGTGGAAGTGATCGGACCGTTTGTGTTGCGGTGAGCGCAGACGGCGCAAGCGCGTTGCATCGGACACGTGCCGAGATCGACGAGACGGCGTTCAAGGATGCACGGCTTGGCCGGCGGCTTTCGGAGTTGATCCGGTAGGTCGGCGATCGCATGGGCGAGAGCATGCCATCGGCTAAAGTGGCCAACTGGCGGCCACGGAATACCAACAGTTAACTACGGGCGAACGCCAAAAAAGCGTTGCATGCCAAGTACTTTGCGCCGAAATAGACCACGCACAGGTACGGACGGCTGGCGCCATTCTTGCCGTCCTACCGCCGTCCTACGGAACAGAACACATGCGGATCAAAATCACTGCAAAGGAACTATCCCGGGTTGTGGCCAACGGGAAGGATTTCAACATCACGGATACGGTCCTGCCTGGCTTTCATGTCCGGGTTTCCCGGACAGGAAAGTGACCTAGCGTTACCGTTATCAGCGGCTCGACGGCAGCGAACCGACGCTAACAATCGGCGCAGTGAGCGAGCTATCGCCGGACCAAGCCCGGGACATGGCGCGCGACTTAGCGCAGGAGCGCCGCAAGGGCGCTGATCCCGCTGCAGATCGCAAGGCCAACCGAGAAGCGGACAGGCAAGCCAAAGAGACTTTCGCTGATCTCGCCAAGCAGTATTTGGCGGCCAAACAAATGGCCGTGCGCCTTGGCGATATGCGGGCCTCCACAGTGGACAGCTATTCGCGCATGCTGAAGCTGCACATTTTCCCCCGCCTCGGCCTTCGCCGAGATGAAGCGCGCCGAGATCAAGCTCGCCATCCAAGACATCATGGCGACGACGATGGAAAAGCACCGGGATAATCACCGTGTCGTCAATGGCGGACGGGTTGCTGGCGCGGCTTTGTCGGTGATCAAGATGATCTTCACCTGGGCGATCCGCGAAGAGCTGGCCGACAAGAACCCGGCCCAAACACTCCAGCCGCCAGCACGCTACCGCACCCGCGAGCGGGTCTTGAGCGACGCTGAATGGCGCGGGCTTTGTGACGCGTTAACCACGCAGGATGGGCGGGCGAAAGTCGGCGTCACCGAGCCGACTGCGATCAGCGTCCTGCTTTGTGCGGCTCCATGTTGCGCCGCGCCAGCGTCGCAGGCGACAAATGGAGCGAAGTCAGTTTTGAAGTTCGGACATGGGCGATCCCGGCCAGCCGAATGAAGTCGAAGCGCAGCTTCGTCGTGCCGCTTTCGGATCAGGCTTTGCGCTTGCTGGCGCGCGCCAAAGAGTTGGCCGACGGTTCGAGCTTTGAGTTTCCGGGCCGTGATGAGGATGGCCCAATCGAGCCGGATGTGATTACCCGCGCCATGGGGCGCTCCATGAAAGCGCTCTCCTTCCCCACCGCCGGCCCGCACGATCTGCGCCGCACCAGCCGCACCCTGATGACCTCCGAGCGCATCGGCATCAGCTACGAAACCGCCGAGCGCTGTATGGACCACGCCTTCGGCGCCATCATGGCCAAGCATTATGACTTGAACGCCTATCTCGGACCCAGGCGGCAAGCATTCGCAGCTTTGGGAGCGGAACTGGAGCGCATTGCAGAGGGCCGGTCGCTGCCGGTCAACGTGGTGCCTTTGGCGTCGGCCAAGTTTGGGGAGCAGGGCTGATTTCCGCCGGGAACCGGCCCTTCCGAAGCCCAGATCCGGCCCGATACCCGACCGGATATCACGCCGCGCCATACCCGATCGAACATGAACGACATCCATACCCAACCGGATATCATTGCAGCCATACCCTTTCGGGTATACATTGCAATATGCTGATCCGACGCCCAGAGGACCTCGGCGCCTTCGTGCGCCAGTACCGCAAGACCCATGGCCTGTCCCAGGCCCAACTCGCCGCGCGCCTGCAAACAACCCAGAAGTGGATTTCACATCTGGAGAACGGCAAATCGACCGCGCAAATTGGCCTTGTACTGCGCGCGCTCAATGAGATCGGCGCCAAGGTCGCTGTAACGGTGGAAGCCGAGCCGCCGAAAGTGCAACAAAAAAAGGGAGCCGAGCCGCCGCGCAAGCGCCCATTTTCAATCGCTGACATTGTCGATGGGTGAAGAGGGTGTTGTTATCGTCTGAGTAAATCGTCACCCCCATCGTCCGGTTCCGAAACGTTGAACTACCGAACACGCCACGATCCGGAATCCCAGCCGTGATTGATATCACTCTCGTTCAAGCGCTTGTTTCGCCCGAAATATTCAAACGGGGCCGCGATTATGTGCGTGCTGGCGCCGTTGGCCCGTTGGTGCGGCGCGGCGATCTAATCTCCACAGATGTAGAGGGAAGCGAAGCCGCCCCCTATCGGGTGACAATTCGGATGTCCGGCGAAGGCGTGGCGGACGCGACATGCACCTGCGCCTATGACTGGGGCGATCATTGCAAGCACGTCGCGGCAGCCCTGATTTGTCTTGCCGAGCGCCCTGACGACGTGATCACGCGAAAGCCGCTGAAACAGACATTGTCCACGCTCGATCGAGACTTGCTCGAGGCGCTCGTCTTGACCCGCTGCGGAATAGACGAAAGCTATGCCCGATGGCTTGAAGCCGAGATAGAGTTGGCGTCCATGCCAACAGATAAGAGCGCCGCCGGCCGGAAATCGCTCGTCGACCGAGGATCCATCAAGGACTACGCAAACGCCCTAGTTGCCGGCCGTTACCGACCGCGGCGACATTGGGATGATTTCCAAATCGCCGGCAGCAGCGATGAGTTGCAACGCCTCGTTGCAAAGGCAACGCCATTTCTGGAGCGCGGCGACGGGCGCAACGCTTTGCGCGTTCTGGAAGCTGTGACTGACGCTTTTGTTGATTCATGGATCAACGGCAGCGCAGGGGCGGACGATGAGATGCATCTTCTCCTTGACGATCTCGGCCGGCTGATTGCGGAGGCCGCCTTGCTGAGCGATCTATCTGCCGATGAACGCGACACCTTGGCGGAGACTGTCGAACACTGGCATGCTCGCGTTTCCGACTACGGTGTGGAAGAAGCTTTTCCTGTCGCCATCCGCGCACTTGAAGACGGCTGGGACGATCCAACCCTGCAATACGTGCTGCGGGGCAAAACGAAGGCATTGCCGAATGTCGACGAGCCAATCGAACAAGCGCTCCTGCAGGTGCGGTTGCACGTTTTGAAGGCATGCGAACGGCGTGACGAGTATCTGCACCTGTCGCGCGCTGGCGGCGCCCATTCGCTGCATGCCGCCATGCTGGCCGAAATGGGCCAACTCGATAACGCCCTCGCCTACGCCCGAAAGCGATTCAGGGCCGCAAGCGAAGCCCACGACTTTGCAAAGGCGCTGAGGATGCAGGCGCAAGATGCCGCGGCCATAGCAATTGCCGAGTTTGGCCTCACTGTGAGCGACGGCAAGAAGCGCCCCACACCGCCTTCTGACGCCGCACTGTCGCTGGATGAAAGACGTGAAGTTGACTTTGGCGCGACAGCGCTGGCGCATTGGCTGCGTGACTATGCGGGGGCCATGGGCAATTCCAAAGTCGCGCTTAAGGCCGCGATGTTTGCATTTTCGCGCACACGCTCCAAAACGGACTACCGCGCCGCCGAGCTCTGGGCGAAAACCAAAGGCGCCGGCAAATCATGGGCAAATGTGCGGATCGCGCTGTTAAAAGACCTGCAGCAGGCCACTTACGCAAGCGATCGTGTCGCCATTCTGATGGATGAATGCATGATCGATGAAGCTGTGCAGGCGGCGGGGCCGGATGGCGGACGTGCAGGCGATACGGACACACTGATGCGATTGGCGCTGGCCGCGGCGGATTCACACTCAGACTGGGTGATACACGTCACACGACGACGCGCGGAGACCATCATCAATGAAGGCCGCTCCAGCCACTATGCTGATGCTGCGCACTGGCTTGAAATCGCTGCTAACGCCTATATCGCCAAAGGTCACGAGGCGATCTGGCGCGCCCTGCTGGAAGGGTTGATCGAAACCCATAAACGCAAACACAAATTGCGGCCTTTGCTGGAGCGATTGAGAAAGTCCCAGTGAAATGAGACGATGGTGGCTGAGCGTTACTTCACTGCCTTGCGAACAGTCGCCATCGGAATAAAAAGCCGATGCGTCGCGCGGCCAAGCGGCGTGAATCCGAACCTTTCGTAGAATGCTCTTGCATGCGCGTCGATCGGATCGACCACAATCAATCGGCCTGCGGCTTCGCTCGCCGCAAGCCGCGTAAAAGCGTCGGCAATCAGC
>JBIKVO010000071.1:0-10232 GCA_044356795.1 Caulobacterales bacterium | reverse complement strand
GCCCTCCGACCGCGCCGATCTGGGCGATGTCGCGCGCGGGGCGGTGGATTCGTTGGCCCCCTTGGCGCAGGCTCGCCAGATCCGCGTCACCATTGCCGGCGCTGAACAGGGCGCCCCGGTCATCGGCGATCGCTTTCAATTGGCCCAAGTGGCGAAGAATCTGATCGAAAATGCGATCAAATATACCCCGATTGGTGGTGCGGTGGGGGTCGAGATTGGGGTGGCTGAAGGGCGCGACGCCGCGATCGCTGCCGCGGGCCGGCGCTGGCCACAAGCGGCCCACGTTGCGCTGTTGACGCCGTCGCCACGGCCGGCAAGCCGTTTTGCCTATCTGCGCGTTTCGGATGCGGGCGGCGGCATCGCGCGTCGGCATCTGCCCCGCCTGGGGGAACGGTTTTATCGGGTGGAGCGGGCGGATGCGGCGGAGAAGACCGGCACCGGGCTTGGTCTGGCCATCGTGAAGCATATCGTTAACCGCCACCGCGGCGGTCTGCTTGTCGAAAGCGAACCGGATGCGGGCTCGGCCTTTGCGGTGTACCTGGAGATCGCCCCGCCGCCGCCTTCGGACGGGACGGCGGATGCTCAGGCCGCAGCCGTTTCATCATAGTGTCATGGAGGGGGCGTAATCGGCCTTCCACGCGGCAGTCGTCTGGGTTGTCGGCATGCGATTGAGCGCGTGTATCGATGCCGCACGGAATTGGGAGCATCCTCTAGATCATGCTTGCCCCCTAGATCTTGTCCCCTAGATCTTGCTTGCCAAGAGATTACGTGCACGGGCCAAGAGATTACGGGCCAAGAGATTACGGGCCAAGAGATTATTTGCACGGGGCAGGCCTGAATGGGCGCCGCGGATCGATGGCCTCCACTATGGTTCTGCTTTGAGGGGGTTCGGCTTTGGGGGGAGTCTGCTTTGGGGGGGCTGCTTTGGGGGCATCCAGCAGCGTGGCGCGGCGGCGGAAAACCTTGAGAGGGAGCCTTTGTCTGTGAGCGGATTTGAAATCAACGCAGAAGGCAGCGATCGCGGCTCTGGCTTGGGGCAGTCGCGGGGCGTCGAGGAGGCTCCTGTTGGCGTCGCAGGCCAAGCTGCTGGGATTAAGGTGACAGCACGGGATGTGTCGGTATTTTATGGCGACAAACAGGCCCTGTTCGATGTCAATCTCGACATCCCCGATCGTTCCGTGACCGCCTTTATCGGCCCGTCCGGGTGCGGCAAGTCCACCTTTCTGCGCTGCATCAACCGGATGAACGATACCATTGATGGGTGCCGGATCACGGGCCAGGTCCGCATTGAGGGCATTGACATTTACGAGCGCTCGATCGATCCGGTGGTTTTGCGGGCGCGGGTCGGGATGGTGTTTCAGAAGCCCAATCCTTTCCCGAAATCGATCTATGATAACGTCGCCTATGGCCCGCGCATTCACGGCATGGCCAAGACCAAGGCGGATTTGAACGTCATCGTGGAGGCCTCACTGCGCCGCGCCGGTCTTTGGGATGAGGTAAAGGATCGCCTCAACAATCTTGGCACTGGTTTGTCTGGCGGACAGCAGCAGCGCCTTGTCATCGCCCGTGCTGTGGCGGTTAACCCCGACATCATCCTCATGGACGAGCCTTGCTCTGCACTGGACCCAATCGCCACCGCCAAAATTGAAGAACTGATCGACGAACTGCGCTCGAAATTCTGCATCATCATCGTGACGCACTCGATGGCTCAGGCCGCCCGGGTTTCGCAGCGCACGGCATTTTTCCATCTCGGCAAACTGGTTGAAACGGGGCCGACTGAAGAACTGTTCACCAATCCGCGCGATAAGCGAACGCAGGATTATATCACAGGCCGGTTTGGTTGATTGCGATCGACGGCGTGTTTGTGTTTCCCTTCGCCCCAGTATTGGGCCGGCATGGAGGCTAAACACCGCTGCAGATGTGCCTCATGACGGGTTGGATACTGAACACAGATAAGAAGTTGACTGCGCGCAATGACTGAACACACCGTCCGTGCCTATGGCGAAAAACTCGAACAGCTCAGCGCTGATTTGCAACGCTTGGGCGGGATGGCGGAGTCGCAAACGTCCGACGCGATTAGCGCTATTGTGCGTCGCGACACTGGCCTTGCGCGTCAGGTGATCGAGCGCGACGTCAAGCTCGACGCCGCCCAGCGCGAAATTGACAAGCGCGCCACGCTCTTGCTCGCACTGCGCCAACCGATGGCGCACGATCTGCGCGAAGTGCTGTCGGCGATGAAGATCGCTGTCGACTTGGAGCGGATTGGCGATTTGGCGCGCAATATCGCCAAACGCACCTTGGTGATTAATCAATCCGAGCCTGTGCAGTTGACCCGCAGTATCGAGCGCATGGGGCGCATTGCCGGCGCCCGCTTGAAGGATGTGCTTGATGCGTATGCCAAGCGCGATGTGACCGCGGCGGTGCATGTCTGGTCGCAGGATGATGAGATCGACGCCCACTATAATAGCCTGTTCCGCGAATTATTGACCTATATGATGGAAGATCCGCGCACGATCAGCCCCTGCGCGCACCTGCTCTTTGTGGCCAAAAACATTGAACGTATTGGCGATCACAGCACAAACATCGCCGAACTTGTTCATTACCTTGTTACGGGCGAAGACATCGCCCGCGAAAGACCGAAAGCTGAAGACGACGCCGACCGATTGGCGGATTGACGTGAACCCGGTGAGGACCATCGCATGACGCCGCATGTTCTTGTTGCTGAGGATGAAGAGGCGCTGGCCCAGCTGCTCAAGTATAATCTTGAGAAGGAAGGTTACCGCGTTTCCCTCGCGCGGGATGGTGAAGAAGCGCTGATGGTGGCCGAAGAATCGCGCCCCGATCTGGTGGTGCTGGATTGGATGTTGCCCAAGGTTACGGGCATCGAGGTGTGCCGCCGGATTCGCAGCCGCACACAGGTGCGCAATACACCGATCGTAATGATCACAGCGCGCGGCGAGGAGAGCGACCGCACGCGCGGGCTCGATACCGGCGCTGATGATTATATTGTAAAGCCTTTTTACATGAGCGAGTTGATCGCTCGCCTGCGGGCGGTGATGCGCCGCATTCGGCCGGCCTTGGCGGAGGATAAGATTGTGGTTGGTGAGATCACGCTTGATCGCGGCGCTCATCGTGTACGCCGCGCCGGCCGCGATGTGCATCTGGGGCCAACCGAATTCCGCCTGCTGGAATATGTGATGCAGCATCCCGGCCGCGTCTTTTCGCGTGAGCAATTGTTGGATGCTGTGTGGGGCTCTGAGGTTTACGTCGAAGCGCGCACAGTGGATGTGCACATTGGTCGGCTGCGAAAGTCGCTCAACGAGGATAACGAACGCGATCCCATCCGCACTGTCCGTTCGGCGGGCTATGCGTTTGATGTGGATGGGTGAAAGCGACGAGCGGGACGTTTATCGGTCAATCTCGCCGAACACGATATCAAGAGAACCCAAAATAGCGCTCACGTCAGCAAGCATGTGGCCTTTACACAGATAATCCATCGCATGCAGATGCGGGAAACCAGGCGCCCGGATTTTCAAACGGTATGGACGATTGCCGCCATCCGAAACCAGATAGACGCCAAACTCGCCCTTCGGCGCTTCCACCGCAGCATACACCTCGCCTGCTTCGACATGGAAGCCCTCGGTGTAAAGCTTGAAATGGTGGATCAGCGCTTCCATCGAGCTCTTCATGTCGCCGCGTCGGGGCGGCGATAGCTTTGACCGCTCTGGAAGCACAGGGCCGGGATTGGCGCGCAGCAAGGCGATGCATTGCTGCATGATCTTGTTGCTCTCGCGCATTTCTTCCATGCGGCACAGATAGCGATCGTAACAGTCGCCATTCTTGCCAACCGGAATCTTGAACCGCAATTCGTCGTAGATTTCGTAGGGCTGCGCGCGGCGCAAATCCCACGCCATGTTCGAGCCGCGCACCATCACGCCTGAAAAGCCCCATTTGAGTGCATCTTCCTGGGTCACAACGCCGATATCCACATTGCGCTGTTTGAAGATGCGATTGCCGGTCAGCAGGCCTTCGATGTCGTCCAAGACTTTCGGGAAATGCACGCAGAATTCTTCAAGGTCGTCGATCAGGTCGGGAGTCAAATCCTGATGTACGCCGCCTGGGCGGAAATACGCGGCATGCATGCGCGATCCGGAGGCGCGTTCATAAAACACCATCAGTTTTTCGCGCTCTTCAAAGCCCCATAGCGGCGGCGTCAGCGCGCCGACATCCATCGCCTGGGTGGTGACGTTTAGCATGTGCGACAGGATGCGGCCGATCTCGGAAAACAGCACGCGGATGATTTGCGCACGCCGCGGAACAGCCACGCCTGTCAACCGCTCAACCGCGAGGCAATAGGCGTGCTCCTGGTTCATTGGCGCGACATAATCGAGGCGGTCGAAATAGGGCAGCGCCTGCAGATAGGTTTTGTATTCGATCAGCTTTTCGGTGCCGCGATGTAAAAGTCCGATATGCGGATCAACGCGCTCCACCACTTCGCCGTCCAGCTCCAACACAAGGCGCAGCACCCCGTGGGCGGCCGGGTGCTGGGGCCCGAAATTGATCGTAAAGGTGCGCTTGTCTTCGCTCGGCCCATCTGTCTTGGGCGCGGCGTCGCTCTTGGACATGTCCGGCGTTTCGGTCAGTTTCGGCGGGATGTTGGAAGCGTCGTCAGCCATAGCGGGTCTCAATGATCAGGGATGTTTGGTCGGGCCGATGCGCGCTGCCCGGTGGAAAATGAGGCGGGCGGTGAGCAGGAAGATCAACGCTGCGCAGATCGCGTTGACCGGAAACAAGATCGCGACATCCAGCGGTCCCAAATAGGGGGGATCACCCGTGACGGCGCTGCCGATAAGGCTGCCGCTGGTTGCAACGGCGCCCAAGCCGAGATGGGCGGCGATTGAGCGGCCAGCGGGCAGGGCGTTCAAATCGTTCAACCGCGACAGAAACCGGCGCAGGAAAGCGAAGGCTGGAACCAGCAGCGCCAGCACCAAGGCGGCCATGATCCCAACCTGTGCGATTGAAGACGAGATCCAATAAAGGTCCGATGGTTGTTTGCCGTTCAGCGCCCCAATTCCGACGTTCAGCGCAAAGAGTCCTGCAATCAAGGCCCGCCAGGACAGGCGGCGCTCCGGTGCATCGTCTGCGGCGGGGGCGGGCACAGGGCTCATTGTGTGGCTTTAGCCCTGTGCTTTTTCATCGCCCGGCAACACGGACTGCACCCCCTCCCAGGGGCTCATGAAGTCAAAGTTGCGATAGGCCTGCGTCAGCTTCACCGGTTCGTACACAACGCGTTGTTGCTCAGGATCGTAGCGCACTTCAACATAACCGGTGAGTGGAAATTCCTTGCGCAGCGGGAAGCCTTGAAAGCCGTAATCCGTCAGCAGGCGGCGAAGATCAGGATGGCCGGCAAACAGAATGCCGTACATATCGAACGCCTCGCGTTCGAACCAGTCGGCCACCGGAAACACATCGATCACGCTGGGAACCGGCGTTGTTTCGTCTGTTTGCACCTTGATGCGGATGCGGTGATTCAGATGCATCGACAACATATGGTACACGACGTCGAAACGCAGCTGGCGGGCCGGATAATCGACGCCGCAAATGTCGACCAGAGAAGTAAACCTGCACCGCGAATCGGTCTTCAGAAATGTGAGGAGGCTGACGATCTGATCGGATTTGGCTTCCAGCGTCAGGTCCCCGAACGCGGTGGTGTATCCTGTCGCCACGCCGGGTTGAGCGGCGAGGATCTGTTGGCCCAGCGTCTCGAGCGCTTCCCGGCTCATCGCTCGATGCTCCCTTCGCGGCGGATTTTTTTCTGCAATTGCAAAACGCCGTAAACCAGCGCTTCAGCGGTTGGCGGGCAGCCGGGAACATAAATGTCCACCGGCACGATGCGATCGCATCCCCGCACCACCGCATAGCTGTAATGATAGTATCCGCCGCCATTCGCGCAGGACCCCATTGAGATCACATAGCGGGGATTGGGCATCTGATCGTACACTTTGCGCAGGGCCGGCGCCATTTTGTTGGTCAAGGTGCCCGCAACGATCATCACGTCGGAGTGGCGTGGGCTGGCGCGCGGGGCAAAGCCGAACCGTTCCAGGTCATAGCGCGGCATCGACGCCTGCATCATCTCCACCGCACAGCAGGCCAGCCCGAAAGTCATCCACATCAAGCTGCCCGTGCGCGCCCAGGTGATCAGATCATCGGCGCGCGCAACCAGAAAACCTTTGTCGGCCAACTCATTCGACAGGCCCTCATAAAACGGATCGTCCGGGCGGATCACGCCGCCGCCCTCGACGCCCGCGCGCCCTGCGCTCAATGCCGGGGTCGTCATCGCAGTCGCACTCCACGTATCATTGTTTGGTTCATTCCCACTCAAGGGCGCCCTTGCGCCACTCGTAAATGAACCCGATCGTCAACACGCTCAGGAACACCATCATCGACCAGAATGCGAAAATGTTCCCGTCCGCGATCGGGAAAATCCACGGAAACAGGAATGCGACTTCCAGATCGAAGATGATGAACAAAATCGAAACGAGATAAAAGCGCACGTCGAATTTCATGCGCGCATCGTCGAAGGCATTGAAGCCGCATTCGTACGCCGACACCTTCTCTTTGTCCGGCGCCTTGGGCGCAAAGACATAGGCAGCCAGCAGAAAGCCTATCCCCATCACCGTGGCGATGCCCAGGAAAATCACGATCGGAAGATAGTTGAGCAGAAATTCAGTCATGCGGCGCGGACGCTAATCGGATGCGCCGCCAGACGCAACAGGCCCAGCCCACTTCAACCCCTTGTCGCCGGCTGCTGACGCTGGCGCCACGTGTCGGCGCAGCAAAGCGCGCTTTCGAGCCAGATCGTTTCGTCGAATGCGACACTGCGTTTCGTTCGGACAGGGCGTCCGCTTTGGCATCCTGTGTTGGCGTTCCTACATATGAACGGCTGATAACCATGCGATGTTGTGACTTCAGTCACGGTCTTTCCGTACACTGCGTGCAAAGATCGCGTTTGCAGATCTTGAGGAAGGCTCGCCCAATGGCGGGACTAGGGATATGGTTTGGAAGTTTGCCCTGGCGGCCGGCGTGGCCGCATTGATCGCGCCGCTGACGCAGTTCGCGCCGGCGGCGCCCAGCGTTGAAGTCTCGGGTGCGGCGTGGACAGGGGCCGTGCGATCGGTGGCGGTCCCCGCCAGCGGTCTGGCCGATGCGGCCTTCGTGGCGGCGGTGCAGAAGGCTGCGGCCGAGGTGTGCACGCCAGCAAACGAGTCGCTGCGTAATGTCGATCGGGAAGCGGCTTGCGTGGCCGAAGCGACAGCATCGGCGTTTGCGGCAGTGCGGACGCCGTCGGGCTGATTGATTGGCTCAGCGCGCTTTCAGGCTGAGCCTGCCCCTGACTTGATCCGGGTTGGATGCCGGCTGGCCGCCGAGGACTGGCGCACAAGCCTTTAAATTTAAAGCAATGTGCACAAAGTTGGTCCTGGCGGGTCAGCTTTGCATTGCTTTAAATGATTGGTTGATCGACCGGCCCCTGGCCGCATGGCTTGATCTACCAGCCCTTGGCCGCATGGCTTGATCTACCGGCCCTTGGCCGCATGGCTTGATCTACCGGCCCTTGGCCGCATGGCTTGATCTATCGGCCCTTGGCCGCATGGCTTGATCTATCGGCCCTTGGCCGCATGGCGCGCATGTGTGAGGATTGCCCCATGCCGTGGCCTACACAGGCCCTGATTTCCCAAAGACGTGGCTTCCTAAAGACACGGCTTCCCTGAGAAACGGCTACCCTGAGAGATGGCGACCCTGAGAGATGGCGACCCTGAGAGATGGCGACCCTGAGAGATGGCGCGAGTGACGGGGCTCGAACCCGCGACCTTCGGCGTGACAGGCCGACGCTCTAACCGACTGAGCTACACCCGCATGGTGTGAAGGCGATGCGCATACGCGCCGTCGCGGCCCCGGTCAAGCACGAAGCGGCGCTCCGCTGCAAGCGCCCGCGGCGCTTGTCCCTTCACGCCCTTTCCGCAGGGAGAGCGGCGAACTTTCCGGGGGAAGGCGGCCATGGTCGCAAACTGTCACACCCAGCACGTCCGGCGCCTCATTTTTTGGGAGGGCGCCCCGTCACGAGCCGTCGAAGTTTAATTTGCCGCAGTGGCGAAAATCGTTGCGGACTTGATCGCAAGCGGAGACTGCGTTGGTAACATCTGAGAGTGTGGTGTGCGCCACTCGCGGGCATGGAACAATCCCGGGGGGAGCCAGGACGGGCAAGACCAGGACGGGCAAGACCAGGACGGGCAAGAATGGCGCGCTGTGCGGTTTGGAGGGATAAGAATGCGTATTCTGTCAATGGCCGCGTTGGCCGGTTTCGCGATGGTGGCTGCGGCCTGCCAGTCGATCCCGCGGGATCAGACGCTTGGGCAATATTGCGCCGATGCCCGTCGCCAGTTTGAAGATGTCTGCAAAATCAATGTCGAAATTGCCGGCACGCGCACCCAACTTGCAGCAACCGACCTCCGCGTTAGCGAGGCCCGCGCCATCGCCGAGCAGGCGCGCATTGCGGCTGACGCGGCCAATGCCCGCGAGGACCGGATGTTCTGCGAGACCCGCACCCTGCGCAACACCGCCACCGGCAGCTGCAGCCAAGGCTATGCGGTGATGAGCTGCACCCAAACGCGCTACACCACGCGTTCGGGCGGACCCTCGATCATGCGCAGCATCGATGAGCAAAACTGCCGCTTCAACAGCCCCGTTCTGGAAATGAAGGTGCGTTGCTGCATGGCCGGCGCCGCCCCCGCGCCGGTGGCGGCCGTACCCCTTGGCACGCCGCAGCGCCGCGTGCGCGCCACACCGCAATCCCAGGCGCCGCGCCCGATCAGCTGATCGCGGCTCTTGCGCCCCAGTAAAGCCGGTCAAGCCGCAAGGATTGACCGGTTTTTTATGTCCGATGATATGGCTTATGTCGGTCGCGCCGGCGGCGTCAGCCCAAGTCCGCGCAGGACATCCAGCCGCCGCATCGCTTTACCCGGAAACGTGCGCAGGCCGCCAAGCGGCGCCTGCTCCACGAGCCCGCGCACGCCATACAGCCCCGCACGCAACATGCCCGACATGGAGCGCCCATGCAGGCTGCCCCATACCGTCGGGCGCACCTCCTGGGTGATCATCTCTTTGTAGGTGTAGCGGCCGCCGCCCCAGTCGACTTCCTGAAAGCCATGGTCTGCCGCCCATGCCATTGCCGCGCGCGCCAACAAAACGCCGGGGGAAACGGCAGCCAGGGCCGGTTCGTAGCCGATAATCCAGGCGTGCAGATGGCGCCCCGATTGCAGCATCAAAAAGCCTGCCGCCAAGGTATCGCCAGCGTGCAGGGTGCAGTGTATCAGGCGCAGGTCGGGGTCGTCCCCGGCCCATAGTCGCTCGATCGTTGCCGCGACCCACGGCGTTTCCCACACCTTGGGTTGGCGGGTCGTTTGGCACTGCCGACGCTTCCATTCCAACAGGGTTTCCAGCGCGGCGCGATCGCGACTGGGCGCGGTCAAGCGCAGCGGGCCAACCTCTCGCTCCAATTTCCGCCGCTTCTGGTTTTGTTTTTTCACTGTGCCCGGGTTAGCGGCGCGCAACGCCGCATCAAACGCGGCCCCGGTCTGCCCGGACAGGTGCGTGATGAAGGTTTCCCCACGTCCGTGCAACTCCGCTGCCAGCGCGGTCAATGCGGCTGGGGCGACCAGGATGTCGATCCTGCCAACGCCTAGGGCTCGGCAAAGCCCCGCCTTGTCGATCGCCAAGTCCGCCGAAGCCACCAGCCCTTGCATGTCTGTGATGGGCGCGCCAAGCCCCATCGCTGCAAACCGCGACGCGCGCTGCACCGGGAAGAATCCGACGATTGCACCGCCGTCTTCGATCACGGCCACCCGCGCATCGCCGCGAACGGCCCCTATGGTCTTGGTGTAGGCGATGCTGAAATAGGGGCTGGCGCAGGCGGGCTCCGCGGTGCGCAACGCATCCCACCGCGCGCGTTCGGTCGCGCCCAAATCCTTGGGATGAATCGCGCTGATTTTCATCACGCGAATCCCGTATCAGATGCATACTTGACCGGCAATTCAGCGCACAATTCCCGCGAGAAATAACGACTTTATGATTAAGGATGCGTCATGATTAAGGGTGCGTCCGCGGAAAATTCAGCCCCAACGCGCGATAGGCGTCCAGCCGCTGCATCGCTTTCGCCGGCAGGGTGCGCAGGCGAT
>JBIKVO010000442.1:0-2849 GCA_044356795.1 Caulobacterales bacterium | reverse complement strand
AGCCCAGGAGGCGAAATGCGCACCGGCGCCGGAAAGCATAAAGCTCGCCGTGGTGAACGGCAGGCATTATGGACCCGCGTGAGAAGTGCGGCGGCTATAGCTGTCTGCGTCCACCAGCGCAAGCTGCGCGATGCTGGGGATGGGCGCGCACAGCATGGCACTGGCGACTGTTGACAGCAGGGCGTTAACGACCGGGATCGGGCTCAGGGGCGTACTCCACGCACCAGGCCGCCGCCGCACTGCGCTGCGCAACTGGCGTCGCCCGAAGCGGATTGACCGAACTCGCCACCAATTGCTGGACCTCGGTTTCTGTCCTTTTGTCGTCGTCGATCAGCGAGGCGCGCCACTGATCGCCGGCCTGCTGCATGATTGGTGCGTCGCGGCCGTCAGGCGTCGCTTTCGCCTCGATGGTCAGCCCCAAATAAACGATACATGCCGCGCCATTCTCGGCCAGACCGGCGTGCGGGAAGCCTATAGGCAGAAAATCGCCGCCGCCCGCCGGGGCCGACGCCTCCGGCGATGATGCGGGGGCCGGTGCGGGCGCTTCAGTCGTCCCCCCCGCCGCCCGCCCGCGCCAAGATGGCTGCACCAAATATCACGCCGCGCATCAGAACTTCCCCTCCTTCGCTCGCCGCCCAGTGGGGTAAACTCGACCGCAGCGCCAAGTCCATGACCACACTGCGCACGGCAGGACCGCTTACACCCGCACCAACGCCGCACCCCAGGTCAGCCCGCCGCCCATGGCCTCCATCAAGATCAAATCCCCGGCCTTGACCCGGCCGTCGCGTTTGGCCTGATCCAGCGCCAACGGCACCGACGCCGCCGACGTGTTGCCGTGCATCGACACCGTACTCACCACCTTGTCCCCATCGATCTGCAGCCGGCGGGCCACGCCATCCAAAATGCGTTGGTTGGCCTGATGTGGGATGAACCAATCCACATCGTAAACGCTCACGCCGCCCTTTTCGCATGCCGCCAGCATTGCGCCCGAGATGTGTTCCACTGCAAAGCGGAATACCTGATTGCCAAGCATCCGCAGATGGCCGGTGGACTGCGTCTGTGATGGGCCGCCATCGACATACAACAGATCGTGCTGGCGGCCGTCGGTGCGCAGAAACGTGGAGATCACCCCCGCTTTGTCTGCGCCTTCCGCGGGCGCGCCCGCCTTCAGCACGACAGCCCCCGCCCCATCACCAAACAGCACGCAGGTCCCGCGGTCGGTCCAATCGAGGATGCGCGAGAAGGTTTCCGCACCGATCACCAGGGCGGCCTTGGCCTGGCCGCGGGCGATGAAATTGTCGGCGGTGGCAAGCGCAAATACAAAGCCGGAGCAGACCGCCTGCAGGTCAAAAGCCGCCCCCTGCGTCACGCCGAGGGCCGCCTGCACGCGCGCGGCGGTGGCGGGGAATGTCAGGTCCGGCGTGGCGGTCGCCAACACAATCAGGTCGATGGCGTCGGCTGACATATTTGCATCGACCAACGCGTTCCTTGCCGCAGAGATCGCGAGATCGGATGTCTTTTCGCCATTGGCGGCGATGTGGCGCTGATGAATGCCGGTGCGTTCGCGGATCCATGCGTCGCTGGTGTCTACGCGGGCGGCGAGATCGGCATTGGTCAACACGCTGGCCGGCAAATGCGCGCCTACCCCCGCCAACAGAGAGCGAAAACCGCTCATGAGGGCCCCACGCCAGAGGCAGCCAGCCGCGCCTCGGTCTGCGACAGGCGCTTAAGATTAGCGAGGATCTCATCGCGGAAATGACTCTTCGCCATCCGCACCGCGACATCGATTGCGGATGCAAAGCTTGGCCCATCGGCGCTGCCATGGCTTTTTACCGCCACTCCGTTGAGGCCCAAAAACACCGCACCGTTGACTTTGCCCGGGTCCATCTTGGCGCGCAGCTTTTTCAGCGCCGGCGACGCGATCGCCGCGCCCGCCATCGCAAACGGCCCCGACGTGAGCGACTCCTTCAAGAAGTGCCCCACCATCCGCGCAGTGCCTTCCGCCGTTTTCAGCGCGATATTGCCCGTGAAGCCGTCCGTCACCACCACATCAACGACGCCCTTGGCGATATCATCGCCTTCGACAAAGCCATGGAAGTCCATGTCAAAATTGGCTTCGCGGAACAGCCGCGCGGCTTCGCGGATTTCCTCATGCCCCTTCTGATCTTCCGAACCGATATTGAGGAAGCCGATTTTGGGCCGCGCCACACCGCGCACCGCACGGTGAAAAGCTTCCCCCATGATCGCAAATTCCACCAATTGTTCAGCGTCCGCTTCAACATTGGCGCCAACATCAAGCACGGTGCAGATGCCCTTCATGCTCGGCCAACCGGCCGCCAGCGCTGGGCGGTGTACGCCGTCCATCGGCCGCAGCCGCAGCTTCGCCATCGCCATCAAGGCGCCGGTATTGCCCGCCGACACCGCGGCTTGGGCTTCACCGGTTTCCACCGAAACCAGCGCATTCCACATCGATGTCCCCTTGCCCGCCCGCAGCGCAGCCGACGGCTTCACATCCATCGCCACCACCCCGTCGCAGGGGCGCATCTGCGCGCTCCGCGCCAACAGCGATCCTGCCTCGACCCTTGCGAGGGCGTCAGGCGATCCATGCAGAATGAAGTGCACATCGCGCGCGCGCGCAGTCGTCAATGCCAGGCCTTCCAACACCGAACCGGGCGCGTGATCGCCACCCATGACATCAATGGATACGGTGACAGGCCCACTCATCGCGACCGCTCATCCTTCAGTTCGCGCCTTATGCGTGAACCGTGAGCATAGAGAGGCGCATTGCACCCGCCTAGGCCACCTGCTCACAAAAATCACCGCGATGATCGCGTTGAGATTTATGGGCG
>JBIKVO010000440.1:0-2883 GCA_044356795.1 Caulobacterales bacterium | reverse complement strand
CCCGCCGCGCGTGCTGACCGATGATGAAGCCGAACGTCTGCGCGGCCACGCCGATGGCTTGGCGCTGCGCCTTGCGTATCACGATGACAGCGCCCATGCCCGGCTCAAGCCGCAAGGCCCGCAATCGGCGGCGGTGTTTGAAGCCGCCGAAGAAATGCGCGTGCAGGCGCTGGGCGCCAACGCCATGCTCGGGGTGGCCCACAATCTCACCGCCGCCCTGGTTGAGCGGTGCGAGCGCCGCGGCTTTTCGCGCATGGAAGATCGCACCTCGGCGCCGCTGCCCGACGCCTTGGCCCTGATCGTGCGGGAGCGTTTGACGGGCGCGCCGACACCGGTGGTGGCGGCCGGGGTGGTGGACATTTGGCGCGCCGAGATTGAGGGCAAAGCCGGCGCCGCCCTCGATGCCTTGCCGGCCGCCATCGGCGATCAGGCCGCTTTTGCCGAAGCGCTGCGCGGCGTCATCAAAAGCCTCGATCTGGGCGAGGACTTGGGCCCCGATCCTGGCGAGCCCGAAGAGCAAGCGCCCCCACGCCAGCAAGACAGCAGCCAACCGGAGCCGCAAAATCAGGATGGCGACGACCCAGACAAGCCCGAGGAAGAAAGCCAGCAGGACCAACAAGACGTCCGCTATGCAGACGGCGAGCCGCAGGATGGCGACAGCCGCCCGATGGAGTTCGACAGCAACGCCGATCCCGACGACGCCCCCGACACCGACGACGCGCCCCAACCGCCGCGCCACCGCTCGCAGGCTGACTCACGCGATCCCGGCCGCGGATATGCGGTGTTCACGCGCGACCATGACGAGGTCGTGGACGCGATTGATCTGTGCGAAGCTGACGAATTGGCCCGCCTGCGCGCCTATCTCGATCAGCAGCTCAAACCCCTGCAAAGCATCGTCGGCCGGCTTGCCAATCGCCTGCAGCGCCGCCTTCTGGCGCAGCAAAACCGGGCCTGGAGCTTCGATCTTGAAGAGGGCGTGCTGGATACCGCCCGCCTGACGCGCGTCGTAGTGGATCCGATGGCCGCGCTTTCGTTCAAGCAGGAAAACGACACCGAATTCAAAGACACCATAGTCACGTTGCTATTGGACAATTCGGGCTCGATGCGCGGGCGCCCGATCATGGTGGCCGCGCTGTCGGCCGACATCCTGGCCCGCACCCTGGAGCGTTGCGGCGTCAAGGTGGAGATCCTTGGCTTCACCACCCGCGCCTGGAAAGGCGGCATGAGCAAAGAGGCTTGGATCAAGGCCGGCAGGCCCGCTCAACCCGGCCGCCTGAATGATCTGCGCCACATCATCTACAAAAACGCCGATGCCCCCTGGCGGCGGGCGCGGCGCAATCTTGGCCTGATGATGCGCGAGGGGCTGTTAAAGGAGAACATCGACGGCGAGGCCCTGATGTGGGCGCATGAGCGCCTTATTGGCCGGCCAGAACAACGCCGTATCCTGATGGTGATTTCCGATGGCGCGCCGGTGGACGACGCCACCCTTTCCGCCAATCCTGGCAGCTTCCTCGAACGCCATTTGCGCCAAGTGATCAGCCATATCGAAACCCGTTCGCCGGTGGAATTGATCGCCATCGGCATCGGCCACGATGTGACGCGGTATTACCGGCGCGCCGTAACGATCGTGGATGCTGAACATCTCGGCGGGGTGATGATGGAGAAGCTGGCGGAACTGTTCGACGAAGCGCCGCGCACTTTTGCGCTTGGAGATCACTTTGCGGCCCCAAGGACGCCAGGCCCGCGGCGGCGATGATCACGATGCGTCGTCCACGGATATGGCTTGGCGGCTTGGCCCTGGCGCTGGCGGTCGGGATTGGCGCTGGCGCCCTGCTGCGGGCTGAACCGGGGCCGCGCGAGGCGCCCGAACCGATCGCGCTGACCATCACGCCGCTGCTGACCGAGGCCCAAAAGGGCGACACGATCGGCGCCTTGCGGGTGGTGGAGGCCCAGCAGTGGCAATCCAGCGACGCCCGCTTTGGCGGCTGGTCGGACCTGCGCCGCACCGGCGATGGGGCCTGGCTTGCCATTTCCGATCAAGGCTACTGGCTCACTGTGCGGGATGGCGCGGCCACCATGG
The DNA here is from genome assembly GCA_044356795.1 of Caulobacterales bacterium. GTDB lineage: Bacteria > Pseudomonadota > Alphaproteobacteria > Caulobacterales > Aquidulcibacteraceae > JBIKVO01. The sequence continues at coordinate 803 of JBIKVO010000440.1, read as the reverse complement.
GCGCCATGCGCGGACCGGATGGGACGGCGTTGGGCAGCAAGCGAGACGCCGACGCAGAGGGTTTGGTCATTCTGGCGGATGGCCGGGCTGGCGTCAGTTTTGAAGGCCGCCACCGGATTGATCTCTATTCCCTGGCGCAGGATGGCTATGGCGCCGCTGCGGGGGCTGGGCCATCGCTGGATGGGGCCGCGCGCCTCGGCAGCAATAGCGGCCTTGAGGCCCTGGCGCTGCTGCCGGATGGCCGCCTCCTGGCCGGCGCTGAAAGCGGCGAGGTGTGGGTCGTGACGCTGGCCGCCGCTTCGCCGGCGCCCCTGAACCAGCGGCTGTCGTTGCCGCTTGGTTGGGGGCTGACCGCGGCGGCGGCGATCGACTCGCATCTGTTTTTGCTGTGGCGCTTCTATAATCCCTTGACCGAGGCGACCATGGTCGATGTCCGCCGCTGCGACTTGGCCGGATTGAACGCGCCGCCGCTCCAATGCGCGCGGTTGGCGACGCTGCAGGCGCCCTTTCCGGTGGATAATTTTGAAGCCCTCGATGTGGCGGCGCATGATGGCGGCTACCGGCTCACGCTGCTGTCGGACGACAATTACAATCGCCGGCAGCGCACCATCTTCGCCGTTTTTGACTGGGCGGCCCCGATCACGCCTCCTCCGGCGTCCGCGCCGTAATCGACAGCGCGTGCAGACCCGTCTCGAATTCGGGTTTCAACGCATCCATCACCGCGCGTTGCCGCGCGACCCGCGACAAGCCTTGAAATCGGGCGCTGACAATCACCAGGTTGAAGTGCGTTTCGCCGCCGGGCG
>JBIKVO010000441.1:0-2883 GCA_044356795.1 Caulobacterales bacterium | reverse complement strand
CTCGGGTGTTGTCGCCTAGATCGTGGAGTAAGACGGCGCGGCCGACTTTGAAAACAGCTCGGCTCGGGCGTTGTCGCCAAGATCGTGGAGTAAGACGGCGCGGCCGACATGGAAAAAGGTCGGCTCGGGCATTGTGGCGAAGCCTCCCACAGGAAGGTGCGGTTACGATATGTCCGTCATCCTGTATTCGCCGCAGGCGAAGCACAGCATCCGGGCTCGCGTCTTTGGGTGATGAAAGAAGCCGCGCCCTTGGGCTTGACTTCGCCAATCCAGGACGATGGCGGCGCGGACTGTAGCGGCGACTGCCTCGTTGGTGTCTCTCTCCATCGCAAACCAAGGCCGCCGGGCCCCGGCGGCCTTGTGCCGTTGGCGAGCAAGACAAGACGCAACCACGCTGCCGCCGCTTCTAGACAGGTTCGGATCGGCCACGGCGATCCGAACGCGGCGTGGTGGGGTTGGGCGCTGCGCGGCGTGGGCGTCATTGCGCGGACGGAATCGTCAGTGTCCGGCCTTGTTGCGGGGCTGTCATCAACAGCGTAGCCTCTGTATGCGCGGCGCCGCAGCGGGGCCCTGCGTCAGCCCATAGGTTACCGACAGCGGAGGGGGCGTCAGCCAATGGAGTTCAGCCTCGAGAGCGCGCGCCCGGCGCTGGCCATTTTGGGCATGCTGGCATTGTGCTGGGTGCTGTCGGAAAATCGCCGACGCTTTCCATGGTTGCTGGCGATTGGCGCGCTTGGCCTCCAGGCCGGGCTCGTCTTGTTGCTGTTTGCGATCCCACAAGCGCGCCCGGTGGTGGAGGGCATCGGCGACGCCGTGAACGGTCTGTCCGCCGCGACCCAGCAAGGCACGCAGTTCGTGTTCAGCTATCTGGGCAACGCCAGTCCCGCTCAGCCCTATGTGTTGTCGACGCCCAATCAGGCGCCCTTTATTTTCGCGTTTCAGGTTTTGCCGCTGATTCTGGTGATTTCAGCGCTCTCGGCGCTGTTGTGGCATTGGGGAATCTTGAAGCTGATCATCCGCGGTTTTGGCTTGGTTTTTGAGAAATCCATGGGCCTTGGCGGCGCCTCAGCGACCTCGGCGGCGGCAAATATCTTCATGGGCATGGTAGAAAGCCCGATCGTCATCAAGGCGTATCTTGAGAAGCTGTCGCGCTCGGAAATCTTTTTGATGATGGTGCTGGGTCTTGGCACTGTAGCGGGCTCCACGTTGGTGGCCTATGTCGCGATGCTGTCGATGCCCACGCCGGATGGATCGCCGTTCCTGCCCAATGCGGCCGCCCACATCCTCGCGGCGTCGATCATCTCCGCGCCCGCTTGTATTTTGCTGGCGCGCGTGATGGTGCCGGAGGCCGACGAGAAAGCCGCCGCAGCCATCGATTACAGCGCCACGCTGCGCTACGAAACCAGCATGGACGCCATATCCAAAGGCATCCAGGACGGGGTGATGGTGGCAGTGAATATCGCTGCGACCTTGATCGTGTTTGTGGCGCTGGTGGCGTTGGTGAATGCCTTGCTGGGGCTGGCGCCGGATGTGTTGGGCGCAAAACTGACGCTTGAGCGGATTTTCGGTTGGCTGTTTGCACCGCTGGCGTGGGCGATTGGCGTGCCATGGGGGGAAGCGGACAAAGCCGGCGAATTGCTGGGCGCCAAGCTCTTCCTGACCGAATTCCTCGCCTTTCAGCAATTGGGCGCCACTGATCCCGCTGAAATCTCGGAGCGCACGCGCCTGATTATGGCCTATGCGTTGTGCGGGTTTGCCAATGTGGGGTCTGTCGGCATCATGATTGCGGGGATGACGCAATTATTCCCGCCGGAGCGACGACGCCTGATTCTCGATCTGGCGTGGAAATCGCTCTTGCCTGGCTTCCTTGCCACTTGCATGACCGCGGCCGTGGTTGCGTGCTTGCCAGCGTCGATTTTCGCACGATAAGCCTTTCAGGATTTGTGCCGCAGGGAAAACGTCATGCGCATGTTCAGTGCACGTTTTGCACCCAATCCGCGCCGCGCGGTTGCGTTTGCTGCTGAGAAGGGCTTTACGCCCGCCGAGTTGGAGATCGTCACGCTTGACCTGGTGGCGGGCGATCACAAGACCGCCGATTTCCGCGTTAAATCGCCCTTCGCACAGGTGCCGACACTGCAGCTGGATGATGGTCGCACGCTGACGGAAAGCCGCGCCATCTGCACATATCTCGAAGCGCTGCGGCCGGAGCCCAATCTGATGGGGCGCGATGCGTTCGAGAAGGGCGAGATTGAAATGTGGGATCGCCGGGTCGAACTCATGATCGCGATGCCGCTGATGTTGTGGGTGCGCCATGGGCATCCGGTTTTGCAAACCCTGGAAACCGGTCAAAGCGCAGACTTCGCGGAGCGCAATCGCACGCAGGCCATGGCGATGGCGCAGATGCTGAACACGCGCCTCGCTGATGTTGCGTTTGTGGCGGGCGATCGCTTCACCATTGCCGACATCACATTATTGTGCGGGATGGACATGGCGAAAATGATGAAATGGCGCCCCGGTGACGACTTGCCGCATCTGGCGCGCTGGCGCGCGATGATGGCTGAGCGGCCGTCCGGCCAAACCCCGCCATGACGGCGCCCGCTTTGCGATTGCGCTGGGGGCAGATGTTGCGCCTGATCGGGGCGCACTATGGCGCGGCAATCCTTGCCGGCGGGGTGCTGGCGTTTACGCGGGTGCTGATGTCCTTGCCATCGCCGCCCGACATCGGTGCATGGTTTTTGCTGTGGTATCTGGCGGCGGTGCAGATTGCGATTGCAGGCGCGGGCGCGGCAGCCCTGGCGGTGTTGGCGGCGGCGGCGGCGCCGCGGCGCGCAGGCATCATATTCCCCGTTTCCGGCGGCGTCACCGCGCTCGGTATCACTGTCG
>JBIKVO010000439.1:0-2884 GCA_044356795.1 Caulobacterales bacterium | reverse complement strand
CCGAAAGGCGGCGAGGAGTAATGGACTGGCCGCCGTTTCGGGCTGTACTCGACGCAAATGTGCTTTATCCCGCTCTCTTGCGGGACGTTCTACTGCGAGCCGCTGATAAGGGCATCTACCAGCCTTTTTGGTCTGAAGAGATATTGGACGAACTCACCAGGGCATTGCAGCGACAGGCCAAAATGACGGCCGCGAAGGCGGCGCGGTTGCGCCGCAACATCGAAACTGCATTCCCGGAAGCGATGACAGACGGGTATCAACACTTAACGGAAGCAATGCCGAACCAGGCAAAGGACCGCCACGTTGCAGCGGTCGGCGTTTTTGTCGGGGCCCAAGTAATCGTCACCAACAATGTGAAACATTTCAAGGGGCTTCGTGGCGGGCTCGAGCCTCAGACGGCCGACCAGTTCCTGTGCCATCTCCATGACCTTGCACCGTCCCTCTTCCATGAAATCATAAGCGAGATTGCGGCTGACTATGAGACGCCGCCACAGACGCCGCAGGCGCTTGTAGACCGCTTGAGCAAGACGGTCCCCAAATTTGCAAAAGCGATGGCCAAAGGGTGAGTGTCGACCGCCGGCCAATTGGGGCACAGCACCCCCAATTCCGGCATCTGCCGACATCCGCCAGCATGGGTAGCCGCCCCAATGTGTGCCCCAATTCCACCCCAAAACGCAAAAAGCTCCGGCGGGCGCTTCCGCGACTCTCCGCAACTCGTTGATTTTCTTGGCTTTTTTTGGAGCGGGCGAGGCGATTCGAACGCCCGACCCTCACCTTGGCAAGGTGATGCTCTACCCCTGAGCTACGCCCGCATCCGTGGGGTACGACACACATCGTGCGCCGCGCGAGGCGGCGGTATGGCAGAGGCTGACAGCCTTGGCAAGCGGCGAAATGCGTGGACGCCTCTCACTAAGCGCCCCCACCGCGCACGCCGGATTGAACGTTTCTTGCGGCGCTTGCCCATATCGCCCGCCTTGGCAGCCGACGCCAGTCCCGGCGGCATTCACTGGATGCGCCCGCTTGCCCGCGCCAAGGCGCCCGGCCTGTCCCCTGCCGTTTCCGCCGCAGGCGCACGCCATACCGCACGCCGCTGCAGCCTGACGCGCGAGCGTGCGGTGTAATCAGACACTTGCTCCGCGATCTTAGCGGTGAATGTTATCAGTGAATGGCCTAAAGTCCCAACACCATCTTCGCCATAATATTGCGCTGGATCTCATTGGACCCGGCATAGATCGATGTTTTGCGGTAATTGAAATAATTCGGCGCGATTGGCCCGGCATAATCGGGCCCCGGGCGTGGATCATTGGACCGGCCCTGCAGATCGGCCCAGGTGTCTGCAACGAAAGGCTGGGCATAATGCCCGATCGCCTCCAGAGCCAAAGCGCTAATCGCCTGCTGCGCTTCCGAGCCTGCACATTTCAACATCGATGATGCCGGCCCGATAGTCTCGCCGGCGGCGGCAGAGGAAAACACCCGCTGTTCTGTGGCATCCAGCGCTGCGACTTGAATCTCCAACTCTGCGGCCTTGCGCGCAAAGTCGGGGTCGCTTAGCCGCCCCTCAGCAAGCGCGATGCGTTTGGCCTTTTGCAATGCGTATTTTAGCCCAGCGGCATAGGCATTGCCGCGCTCGAACTCCAGCAAATACTTTGCATAGGTCCAGCCTTTGCCCTCCTCGCCGATGCGATTTGCGACGGGCACGCGGACATTATCATAAAAGACCTGATTGATCTCCTGCTGGCCGGCGACGGGGCCATCCAGAGTGGGCAGCGCCTGCACGGTGATGCCGGGCGTCTTCATATCAACCAAGAGGAACGAGATGCCATCTTGCGGCTTTCTCTCGGTGCTGGTGCGCACCAGGTTGAACATCCAATCCGCCCACTGGGCATGCGTGGTCCAAATCTTTGTACCATTGAGGATATAATCATCACCGTCGCGCACGGCCCTCATTTGCAAGGACGCCAAATCAGAGCCTGAACCGGGTTCGGAATATCCCTGGCACCACCACACATCCGAGCGCAAAATTGGCGGGAGAAATGTCTTTTTCTGCGCCTCAGTTCCAAACGCCATGATGACCGGCGCCACCATTTTCAGGCCCATCGGCGAGACAATCGGGCAGCCCGCGGCGGCGGTTTCCATCTGGAAGATATAACGCTGTGTCGGCGTCCAACCGGGGCCGCCATGCTCCACCGGCCAATCCGGCGCGATCCAGCCTTTTTCGTAAAGCTTTTTTTGCCACCGCACCTGACCAACCTTGTCAAGATAACCATTCTTGGACTGCGCCATCATGGTTTTCAGGTCCGCGTCATAGTTGGCCGCGATCCAGGCGCGCACGTCATCGCGAAAGGCAAGATCCGCCGGTGTGAAGCTCAAGTCCATGGCGTTTCCCCATTTGGTTTTTGGATTTGATGATCGAGTATTTTCGTCATTGCTTGCGAGAATGCGAGTGTGGTCGGCGTGACGCCGCGACAGTCAACCCCGCCGGCTTGCGTATCGCATGGCCCGCTGGCGCAGCCCCTCAATCGACATAGATTTCCAGCACCGGATGCTCGAGCAGCAAAGGACCAAGCATCGACAGGATCGAAATCGTGTGGGTGGACTGCACATGGGCCCGATAGGCCTCCAACGAGCGATACCGTGCGATGATCAACACATCATTGGGCGCCCCGACCGCACGCACCACCTGATACGCCGAACATCCGGGCTCGTGCTGGCGCACACAATCGGCATAGGCTTCAAACAGCCCCAAAAAGCGACCGGCATGGGCGGGGGCGACCTTCAACTTTGTAAGAATCGTCAATGCCTGTTCACCCAGATCGGCGAACGGATCGTCGGATTCCCCCCATCCCCCCCCTGACGTTTCGTGCGAACCAGGCCCCACCGGCGC
>JBIKVO010000070.1:0-10468 GCA_044356795.1 Caulobacterales bacterium | reverse complement strand
TAAACAGGCGCGCGGTCTTGGCCGGGTCCCCCACGCCGATCGTGTCGGCGAGCGCCACCTCGAACACGCCCGCATCGGCGGCGGCCTTCACCAGCGCAATCACGCCAGCCTCCGCGATTTCGCCCTCAAACGGACAGCCGAACGCCGTTGAAATGGTTGCCGAAACCCTGATCCCCGCCGGTTCCGCCGCGCGCACAACGCCCCGCAGCGCCTCCACCAGCCCCTTGACGCTGGCCCCGGAATTGCGCCCGGCGAACGCCTCGCTGGCCGACAGCACGAAATTAACCTCTTTCGCGCCCGCCTCGGCCGCCCGATCAAAGCCGCGCTGGTTCAAGGCCAAGGCGATAAACCCAACCCCCGGCGCCGCCGGCAGGCCAGCCATCACGGCGGCGCTGTCGGCCATCTGGGGAATTTTGGCGGGGTTAACGAAACTCGCCGCCTCCAGTCGCCGCGCGCCCGCTTTCACCGCCGCCCCGATCAGCGCCAGTTTGTCCTCGGTGGACACCAGGACGGGCTCATTCTGCAGCCCGTCGCGGGGGCTGACCTCAACAATCGTGATCCCAGGCAACACCTTGGACGGCGCAGGCGTCATGGCTATGTCCTTTTGCGTCACCCCTATCTGGGAAGCGTCATGACCGAAACCAGCCCCGCCGCACAGCCCCCGTTAGCCGGCATCCGGGTGATAGAGCTTGGCCAGCTGGTCGCTGGGCCATTCTGCGCCCAACAACTGGGCGATCACGGCGCTGAAGTCATCAAGATTGAGGCCCCCGGCCAGCCCGACCCGTTGCGGCAATGGGGCCAGGTGCTGCCAGGCGGTCTGTCGATGTGGTTTGAGCTGACCGCCCGGAACAAGCGATGCGCGACGCTGAATCTGCGCACGCCCGAGGGGCGCGCGGCGCTGCTGGAACTGGCCGCGAAAAGCGACATCCTGGTGGAGAATTTCCGCCCCGGAACCTTGGAGACATGGGACCTCGGCTATGACGCGCTCAGCACGGCAAATCCCGGCCTGATCCTGGTGCGGGTGTCGGGTTACGGGCAAACAGGCCCGAACGCGCCCAAGGCCGGCTATGCAGCCGTAGGCGAAGCGTTTGGCGGTTTGCGCGCGCTGATCGGCGAGGCCGATCGCAAGCCATCGCGCGCCGGTATTTCCCTGGGCGATACCCTGGCCGGGCTTTACGCGGCGATGGGGGCATTGGCGGCGCTGGAGGCGCGCCGGCGCACCGGGCGCGGACAGGTGGTGGATGTGGCGTTGTATGAAGCCGTGCTGGCGATGACGGAAAGTCTGATCCCGGACTATCAGCAGGCAGGCTTTGTGCGCCAGCGATCGGGATCGGTGCTGGCGAAAGTCGCACCCAGCAATCTTTATCAGTGTCTGGACGGCGCGGTCATTATCGCAGCCAATCAAGACAGCGTGTTTGCGCGTCTGTGTGACGCGATGGGCGAAAGCGACCTGTCACGCGATCCGCGTTACCTCGATCATCAGGCGCGCGGCGCGCGACAGGCCGAATTGGATGCGCGGATCGAGGCGTGGTCAAGCGCGCATACCATGAAAGAAGTGGAGGCGCTGTGCGAGGCGCATGGCGTGCCGTGCGGACGCGTCTATGGTCCAGCGGAGATGTTGGCTGATCCGCACTATGCCGCGCGCGGCGCCATCACGATGGTTGATCACCCGGTGCTTGGCCGCCTCGCGCAGCCGGGCGTGACGCCGAAGCTGTCTCAATCTATCGATGCAGTTCCGCACGCGGCGCGCGCACCGGGCGCCGACAATGACTATGTGTTTGCCGATGTGCTGGGCTATAGCGCGGACAAAATGGCGGCGCTGAAGGACCGCGGTGTGATTTAGCCCCGCCTGTGCTTTGCGTCATTTCAAACCCCTTGCAGCGCAACACTGCCCAGCAAAGGCGCCGTCGCCTTCCTTAGATCCTGTGAGCCAGTAACGCCACATCGCCTGACGCAAAAGGCGAACCGCACAGGTCACGCAAGCCCAAGCCCCAAACCCGCGCTATGCGTTTGGCTTTTCGGGCTGCGGCTGCAGATCGTCCGCATCCGGATCATCGACCTCTTCAGCAGGAATCGCATATCGGTTCGACAGCCATTTGTGCAGGTCCATATCGGCGCAGCGTTTGGAGCAAAACGGGCGATATTTGGCATCTTTAGGCTTGCCGCAGATCGGGCATGGCGTCGGCGTTGCAGGCATCAGGTCCACCGCGTTTCAATGCGATCGTGGCTGAAAGCCGCGTCGCTTTCCAGTGTCCAGCGCGCGCCGATCTGGCGCTCCAGTGCGTCGCGCCACGCGATCATGCCGCTGTCCAGCCATGCCTTCACCGCCGGCGCCACCGTGACACACACCATCCGCCCGCGCGCGATCGCTGCATCACTTTGCACTCTGCGCAAAGCCGCGAGGGCCATCGTTTCCGGCGTGGGCGTCAAACCAACCTCACCGCACATCACCGCGTGCAGCGGCCGCAGCATTTGCCCGCGGCTGATTTCCATCACGCCAAACCGCGACAATCGCGCAACCTGCACGCCCCACGGATCGCCCGCCGCCAGCGCGCGCATCCGTGTTTCAAGCGTTTCGCGCGCAGCATGAGTGCGCAGATTGACGAAATCAATCGCGATCAGGCCGCCCAGATTACGCAGCCGCACCTCGCGTAGCGCCTGCCTGCCTGCCTCGAGATTCAAATCCAGCGCAAACCGTTCCGCATCGCTGCTGCCGCCGCGTCCGTCCGCATCCACATCAATCGCCACCATGGCAGGCGTCGGCGCTATATGCAGCGATCCCCCCCCCGGCAATGCGCGCACCGGCACGGACAGCGCGTCAAACAGCGCATCGATGCGGGCGCGCACATCGGCGGCTGCGGGCTTTGCGTGCGCCAAGTCCAGATCGTCCGGACACGGATGAAGGCGCCGCGGTGCGCCATCCGCGGCGTCAGTGCGCAGCCGCACCACCGGGCCTTTACCGCGCACGCCCTCGCGCGTGATCTCCACGCATATCCGCGCCCCTTCACTGACCCCAGTCGGGCGTTGCCGATCAATCGGCAAAAAGCCGGTCTCGTCCGACAAACCCAAATCAATGAAGGCGCCGCGGCGACGCCCATCCACCGCGCCGACACGCCCGACATAGACTTCCCCATAGCGCGCGCGACGGCCCGCATCGCTGTGGCGCCATACGCGCACCGCGATCGGCGCATCATCCTGCAGCAGCACCATGCGCGTTTCGCCGATACCGCCATCGATCAGCACCGAAGCCGCGCTCACCACGCAGCGCTCCGATAGCCGGCCGCCTGCAACAGCCCCGCGGTTTCATAAAGAGGCAAGCCAACCACAGCCGTGTAAGATCCGCTGATCGACGCCACAAAGCGCCCCGCCGCCCCTTGCACGCCATAGCCGCCAGCCTTGCCGCGCCATTCACCGCTGCGCAGATAGCCCTCAATCTCGGCCGGCGTCAGCCGCTTGAAGTGCACCCGCGCCGCCACCAGACGCGCCCGCACCGGCGCCGCCGGCGCCGCCAGCGCCACCCCCGTAAACACCCGATGCGCCCGCCCGCTGATCAGCGCGAGGCAGATGCGGGCCTCGTCCTCGGTTTCGGCTTTCGGCAGAATGCGCCGCCCCAGCCCCACCACCGTATCGGCGGCCAGCACCAACGCATCGCCGCCCGTCACGGCGCAGGCTTTCTCCTGCGCCAGACGCAATGCATGGGGACCGGGCAATTCGCCAGGCCTTGGGGTTTCATCGATGTCGGCGGGCGAGACGGCGTCAGGCGTCACGCCAATCTGGGCCAGAAGGTCGGCCCGCCTGGGGCTGGCGCTCGCCAGAATCAGCCGCAAGCGCGCCGCCTCACTTGAAGCGGTACGTGATGCGGCCCTTGGTGAGATCATAGGGCGTCATCTCGACCAGCACCTTATCGCCGGCCAGCACGCGAATGCGGTTCTTGCGCATTTTTCCCGCGGTATGGGCGATGATTTCGTGATTGCCATCGCCTTCCAGGCGGACGCGGAACGTGGCGTTCGGCAACAATTCGGTCACCGTACCCGCCATTTCCAGAAGCTCTTCTTTCGCCATGCGGTCCTCAAATTCGCAGGACCGGCGCCCGGCGCAGTGCGCGCGGCCGACCCCGACACTCCCAATTACCCTCATCGGATGCGGCCGGCCTTATAGGCGTTTGCAGACCAAGAGTCGACCGCCATCGCCTGCAGCCTTGCGCGCCCCCAAAAGACGCCGCGTCATAGGCGATAATGGTCGCGGTACCAGGCGGCAAAGCGCGGCACGCCCTCTGCGATGCTGATATGTGGGGTGAAGCCGGTCAATGCCTGCAAAAGCGCGGTCGAGGCGTCAGTGGATTTCACTTCGCCGGGCTGCATCGGCAGCAATTGCCTGATCGCGGTGACGCCCAGGGCCTGCTCCAGCGTGTCGATGAAGGACAGCAAGGTGACAGGACGGCCTTGGCCGATATTGACGATTCGGCACGGCGCGGCCGGAGATAAGCTGTCGCCCGTCATGGCCTGCGCGCTTGGCACGATTTCGGCCAACCGCACCACCGCCTCCACCAAATCGTCGATATATGTGAAATCGCGCACCATGTCGCCGCGATTATAGACTTCGATCGGCTCCCCCGCGAGCATCGCCCTGGCAAACTTCATCGGCGCCATATCGGGCCGGCCCCACGGGCCATAAACCGTAAAAAAGCGGAAGAAGGTGGTGGGTGCGCCAAACAAGTGCGCATAGGCATGGCCCATCGCCTCCATCCCCGCTTTGCTGGCCGCATACAGCGTCAAGGGATGGGCGATGCGATCAGTCTCGGTGAAGGGCATCGCGGTGTTGGCGCCATACACCGAACTGGTGGACGCCGCCAGAAGATGTCGGGGCCGATGGCGCCTGGCCAATTCAAACACCTGAAACGAGCCGACCAGATTGGCGCTGAGATAGGCATCGGGATGGTCGATGCTGTAGCGCACGCCCGCCTGCGCCGCGAGATGCACCACCAGGTCGGGTGCAAACTCGGCCCAGGCAGCGCCAAACAATGCGCCATCGGCGATGTCCAGCCGCACCATACGAAAGCCCGGCTCTTTGGCGAGCAAAGCCGCGCGCGCCTCTTTCAGCGCGACGTCATAATAGGCCGAAAAATTGTCGACCCCGAGCACCTGCGCGCCCGCCGCCAGATAGCGGCGTGCGACATGGAAACCGATGAAACCGGCGGCGCCGGTCACCAGAACCCGTCGATACGCTGGGTCGCTCGTCGCCAAAGACACCCTCCCAAGCCTGCCGCGGTAGCCTGAAGACGGCGCCGACGCAACCATTCAGGGCGATCAGCGCACGGCCAGGCCGTCCATCATCGCCTTGTTGATATCGATCAGCGCATCGAGATCGGCGCCGTCGCGCATCACCGCAGACGAATGGCGATCCACAAAGATCGCCAGCGAAATGATTTGCGCCCGCGTATCGCCCGGCAATTTGTTTTCAGGGCGTGCGCAATCGGTCAGCAGCGTGGACCACAAACGGCGATTATCGTGCAGCGCTTTTGCCAAGGCGCCCACATCCGCACGCCCGGTCTCCTTGGCGCGGATTAATGCGGCAGTCACCATGCCAAAGACGCGGTATTCTACTTCGCGGGGGTTTTCAGCCTGCGTGGCTACACGCTGGTAAGCTTGGACGGTCATCCGGCATCCCTAACAAATCGTCTTCATAGGCAATGAGCCGCCGAAGCCGCATCAAGGCCTTATAATACTCACCGGCCATGACTTCTTCGGAAACGCCGACGCAATCGGCGAGCGCTTCCGGATTGCGCACCGCCCCGATGAACTCGGCCATCCGCTGCGCGAATTCGGCGCTCATTGCGCCCTGCTCGCCCTCGCCGAGATACAACATCATCACCGGGAAATAGATGCGTCGCGCCGGAGTATTGGCCGCCTCCGGCTGCATGATGTCCTTTTCGCGCAGAACACTGGCTTTGTTCTGCAAGATCAGGCTGGCCCGGCGATCCCCATTTTGGAGGACCGCGCCATTGACGACGAATTTTTCGCCCGGCCGCAAGGAGAGCTTGAGAGGCATGAAAGACCCTCGGCGCACCCCGTGGCGCCGTGACTAGGGCTACGAAGCGTCGCGTTAACGCCAAGTTACCAAGCCAAACCCCGTGCTGCAGGCTGTCGCCATGGGCTGAAGCAATCGCTGTCGCTGCGCCTGTGACAGTCGCTACCGCGCGCCCGCCCATTTTCGCAAGGCTGGCCCGCCGGCCCGCCGTCGCTGCCGGCTGCGAACCGGTCTATCCCTCGCCGTGCTGGTCGAGCCGCAATCAAGCCCCCTGCAAAGAGGGAGGTGGCGCAGATCAGCCGCAGACCATGGCCGCCAGTGCTGTGGGCGATGAACCGGGTGTGACATCGGTCACAGCGCCATACCCGGCACGGGAGGAAAATATCCTTGTCGGTTACCGCTTCGCCAGGGCGGCGAAAAGGGACCGCGATGATTGCGGGCTTCCGCCGCCAAGGCAACCGCCCAGTGAGGGAGCAAGCCTTTCGGCCGCGGGCTTGACCGCCAACGCGTTTTCACCCGTCGCGGGCCTCGCGCGTGCGACGCCGATCTGAGGAGATCTGCATGTTCAAGACCATTCTGGCTTCGGCTATTGTGGCGGCCGCTGTTGCCTTCACTGGCGGCGCAGCCTTCGCCAGCACCCCCTTCCTCGTGAGCCGCTCGATCGAGATCCGCGTGGATCATGTCGATTTCGCCAATCCAGCCGAGATTGATTCGCTTCAGCGCCAATTGGTGCGCGCCGCCGCCCGCGTCTGCGGCGCCCCGGACCAGCGCTTGAGCGCTCGTCAGGTCGCTCAGCGCAATGCCTGCGCCCGCGCCGCCGTGGACACGGCGGTCGAAACCGCCGGCATCGCGCCGCTGTCTGTGCTGCACGCCAATCTGACCCCGCAGGACAAGTATCGCTCCTGGCGCGGCCAGCCCAGCGATCAGGTCATGCAGATGGTGGCGGATGCCGCGATCGGGCGTACGGGTTCGGCCGGCACGGTGCCGCAGCGCTGAACCGCGCCGAGGTTTGCAGGCGCGCGCCAGGCGGTGCGCGTCGCCCTGCAAGCCTCCCCCTTGGCCCCACTTTCGGGCGCAGCTTTTGACGCTGCGTCTTGAAGGAGACTTTCCATGAAAAGCACCCTGTTCGCGGCCGTGTTTGCGGCCGCCGTCAGCCTGGCCATGACCGCCGCCGCGGCGGCGGCCGAACGCAGCAGCGCCGCCAGCGCGCACGTGCGCGTCGATCTGTCCACACTCACCCAACCAGACGACGTCGATGCGCTGCACCGACGGATCGTGCGCGCGGCGCAGCGGGTGTGCGCCGCCCCGTCGATGGCGGGCCTGCTGCAGCGCAACCGCTGTGTGCGCCGCGCTGTCGATCGGGCGGTGGCGCAGGCGGCATTGGCGCCCTTGAGCGTGCTGCACGCCACACGTGAAAGCCGCCAGCGCTACAGCGCCTCGCGCGCGGCGCTGACCGACGACGAAGCCCGCCTGGTCGCAGAAGCCGCCGGCGGCGGGACATCCGGCTCTGCCGGCACGATCGCGCAACCGGAAGAGCCCGCGCCGCCGCGGTCATGAATGCGTGACCGAACCCATCGCTGCCGCCGTGCGAAACAGGCTTGCATGGCGCGCGGCGATGAGTGTCGGATCGGGGCCGTAACCGCCGCCCAGCACGCCGCATACCGGTACGCAGCGGCGGCGGGCCTCGCCCATCACCAGCCGATCGCGCGCGGCGATATCGGCGTCGCTCAAGGCCAGATAGCCAAGGCCATCGTCGGCGTGCACATCAACACCGGCATTGTAAAACACGATGTCTGGCCTGATGCGCGCAAACGCCTGATCCAGCGCGCGCGCCAATGCGGCGAGATAGGCCTCGCCATCGGTCGCGCGCGGCAGGCCGACATCACAATCGCTGATCTGCTTGCGCGCGGGAAAGTTCTGCTCGCAATGCACCGAGAGCGTGAAAACGCGCGCATCATCGGCAAATATCGCCGCCGTGCCATCGCCTTGATGCACATCGCAATCCACCACCAAGGCGCGCGCGATCGCACCCTCATGCAGCAGCGTGAGCGCCGCGACCGCCACATCATTGAACACGCAAAAGCCAGCCCCCGTCTCACGAAACGCGTGGTGGCTGCCGCCGGCGGTGTTGCACGCCACGCCATGCGACAGCGCAAGCCGCGCCGCCAACAGAGTGCCCGCCGGCGCCGCGCATGCGCGGCGCACCACGTCCGGCGTGATCGGCAAACCAATCCGCCGCTCAGTCGCCCGCGGGACAGCGCACGCCAAAACCGCATCCACATAGGCCTGATCATGCGCCATGATCAGCGCCGCGCGGTCCGCCGGTTCGGGATGGGCAAATCCATCAGGCGCCAAATTTTCCGCACGGAGGATGGCGGCCAGGGCTGCAAACTTGCCCATCGGGAAGCGATGACCGTTCGGCAAAGGCGCGCTGTAATCGGGATGATGGACAATCGGCGGCGCTCGCATCGTTACACCTCAACGCCCACCGCATCGCGCACCGACGCAAACCCCTCCGCTGCGAGGCGGGCGTCAAGATCGGCTTGGATTGCGGCAATCCGATGCGGCCCTTCCAGCGCCAAGGCCGAATACAGCTGCACCGCGCTCGCCCCGGCCTTGATTTTGGCCAAAGCGGTGGCCCCATCGCGCACCCCGCCCACGCCGATCAGCGCAAGGCGTCCCCGCGCGGCCCGCGCAAACTGGCGCAAGATCTGCGTTGAGGGCGCAAACAAAGGCGCGCCCGACAAGCCGCCCGCCTCGCCCTTGTGTGCGGACCGCAAACTGTCTGGCCGCGCGATCGTGGTGTTCGACACGATCAACGCATCCATGCCATGCGCAATCGCGATTTCAGCGACATCCTCGACGGCCTGATCGTCCAGATCGGGCGCCACTTTCAGAAACACCGGCTTCGCCCCCGCAAGGCCCGCGCGCGCCGCCTGAATACGGGCCAGCAGGTCGGTCAGCGCGCCCTTGTCCTGCAGGCCGCGCAGCCCTGGCGTGTTGGGCGAGGAGATATTGATCGTGACATAATCGGCATGCGGCCACACGCGGACAAGCCCGGCAACATAATCGCCGCCGCGATCGGCGCTGTCCTTGTTGGCGCCGACATTGGCCCCCACGATCATGCCGGGCGGGCGGGTGCGCAGCCGCGCCACAAACGCGTCAAGCCCGGCATTATTGAAGCCCATGCGATTGATCACGGCGCCATCGTCAGCGAGGCGAAACAGGCGCGGCTTTGGATTGCCGGCCTGGGGCTTTGGCGTAACGGTGCCGGCCTCGATGAAGCCAAACCCCATCCGTGACAGGCCAGAAAGCGCACGGGCGTTTTTATCAAAGCCCGCCGCAAGCCCAACCGGATTGGGAAGCGTCAAGCCGCACAGGACCGTTTTCAGCCGCGGCGACGCCGCCCGCACAGACCGCGGCCCCAGCCCCATCGCAAGCGCCGTGATCGCCGCCTCGTGCGCGGTTTCCGGGTCGAGCGCGCGCAACGCCCACGCAGCCACATCCGCGATCATCGCGCGTTCAGAGCGCGCTTGAGAAAGCCGCCGGCCCGCTCCAACCCGTCGGGCGCGATCCCGTGGCCAACGCCGTAGGAGATGCGCCACTCGACCGGTATCTCGGCTTCGGCGAGTTGCTGGGCGCTGGAAAACAGCGCCGGCAAGGGGATCACATCATCGGCAGAGCCGTGGATCAGCAGCACCGGCGGCGGCTTTGCACTCTTTGCGGTTTTCAGGTCTGCGCCATCGGCGAGCACGCCGGAAAACCCGACGATGGCCGCGGGCGCCGCGCCCTTGTGGCGCAGGCCCACCGACAGGCTCATCATCGTGCCTTGGGAGAAGCCGACCAGCGCCACCCGGCTCATCGGCAGGCCGTAGCGTTCACACTCGCGCAGCAGATAGCGCTCGACGATTGGGCCGGCCTGTTTCACCCCGCCCGCCATGGCGGCCGGGTTGAGATTGGTGATCGGGAACCATTGATAACCGCTCATCGAACCGGGCACGGGCGTGGGCGCGTCCGGGGCCAGAAACTGGCTGCGCGGCAGCAGCTTTTGCCAGTAGGGCGCAAGGCTGATCAGATCAGCGCCATTCGCGCCATAGCCATGCAGAAACACCACCAGGCTGTCAGGCTTGCCGCCAGACGCCGGCGGCACGCGGGGGCCGTCAATCATGGTCACTCCACAGGGATTATGTCGAAACGTCGCCCTGCGATGTGGTCGGTTTTGCCCGCCGCGGCAACCGCACCGTCGCAAATCGCCAACCGAGCCACAGCAATGGCAGGCCGATCGCCAGCCAGGGCAGAGCGGCCGCCAGCAGGGTGATGATCGCCGCAAGGCTTGCGGCCGCGACGGTGAAGAAACTCGTCACGGCGTCAGACAGCGGCTCAAACGCGCCCCCGCCCACCGCACTGCGCAGCGTGCCATAGGCGATCGTGACCCGCGACG
>JBIKVO010000438.1:0-2895 GCA_044356795.1 Caulobacterales bacterium | reverse complement strand
GCTACCTGCTTCGTCGCCAAGTCGGACTTGCCGATGACATGGCTTATCTCGATACACTGATAGCACTCTTGGTGAACACGCATCGTGTTGATCCGGCGCGTGTGTACATGACAGGCGGCTCAAATGGCGGGATGATGACCTTGGTATATGCGGTAAAGAGGCCAGAAAAACTCGCCGCGATCGCTCCTGTTGTTGGGGCAATGTTCAGTTTTGACGAGCTGCCCAAGGTTCCATTGCCGATCCTAATGATTAACGGCGGACAGGATAATGAAGTGCCTTTAGAAGGCGGCATGAGCCGCAATCAGATGGTCGCAAACGCACAGGCCGCCCCATTCAAATCACTTCAAGAGACGATTGGTTTTTGGGTCACGGCCAACAGATCAAACGCTTCGCCTAGCGCAGAGACGAAAGGGACTGTCACAACGACAACCTATAGCGCGACACCTGATGGTGCGGTGACGATTTCGGTGGTGGACTCCGTCGGTGGACATGGCTGGCCCGGAACTGTTTCACGCCGCGCCGGCAATCAGCCTATCCAATCTTTTGCAGGCGCACGACGCGTTTGGGAGTTTTTCAAGCCCCAGCGGCGACTTCAGAAGGGCCGCACGGCAATAACTCCCCAATAGCCAACGCGCTGTCGACGCGTTTTTCGTTCCGGTACGAAAAACTGAATTGAGGGACCCGCAAAATGGATTTTTGCTCCTGGACAAGACGCACCGCAGTGCTCAGCTTGCTTGCCGCGGGAGGCTGCGCCAGCACAGCAATTAGTCCAATGTCCGAAACGGCGTTGGCGACCGGGCGTCATGGCCCGATAGAGGTTACGACATATGGTCCGCTCAGCGGCCCGACCGTTATCATGATCCCTTCACTGGGGCGTGGAGCCCATGATTTTTTGCAGCTTGCAACCGAACTGGCAGCGAACGGGTATCGAGTCCTTTGTCCGCAACCCCGCGGCATCGGCGCGTCTGCGCCGCTGCGCGTGGGCGCGCCGCTCACTGTGCTTGCCGAAGATGTTGCCGATGTTGTTCAAGCGCTCGCGCATCGTAAGCCTGTTTTTGTTCTCGGCCACGCTTTTGGCAATCGGGTTGCGCGCATGTTCGCGTCGTCGCGACCTGATCTGACGGAGGGCGTCATTCTGCTGGCAGCTGGCGGCAAAGTCGCCATGCCGCCCGAGATTGAACATGCGCTTGTTTCATCGTTCGACATGAGTCTACCACACGAAGTGCGCATGGGCTTCGTCGCAAAGGCGTTTTTCGCCCCCGGAAACGATCCGGCTGTTTGGAGAACTGGCTGGTGGAGGGACGTGGCTGAGGCGCAGATTGCCGCAACAGAAAGCACGCCAGTGGAGGCTTGGTGGGAGGGCGGAACCGCACCAATCCTCGTGATTCAGCCAAAGCAAGACGTCTTGGCGCCTGCAGAAAACGCTGAGCGACTAAGAGCGGCGGCGCCCGAACGCGTGCAAGTTGTCTTCATAGACCAGGCTGGACATGCTCTGTTGCCTGAGCAGCCGCGCGCAGTGGCAAAGGCAACATTAGAATTCTTGAACTCAATGACACGCAGCGGGCGGTCGGACATGAGCCGCTAAAGGGCGCAGCGTCGATGAGCGACGCACTGGGCGCCAAAAACTTTCAGCACTGCTCGTTTTCGTGCTGAAAGATTGGCTCGACGCAAAGGTCCAAGGTCTCTCTGACAAAAGCGACACCGCTGGCGCGCTTCGCTATGCGTTCAATCATTGTGAGGGGCTCACCCGCTTTCTTGAAGACGAGCGCATCGAGATAGACCCCAATCCCGTGGAGCGCGCGATGCGGCCGATCAAGTTCACCGCGAAAACGCCTTGTTTGCCGTAAGCGGCATTCCGGCGCTCTTCGCGAAGCGGCTTGACCTGCCTCATTTCTTGGGCTTGCGCGGCTTTGGCCGCCATTTCTCGGCAAGAGTTTCGACAGCGGCTTCGAGCGCCTTGCGATCCGAGGCCGAAAGATCGCGTTTCGCGACATCGAAGTCTTCGCCGGCCCAGCGGCGTGTATCAGCGTGGTCAGGATGGGCGGGATCGCTGAGGGCGGCGATCATTTGCGCATAGCCAGGCGGCCCGCCGACATCTTCCGGCGGACAGCGTCCGATCGCGTCGATCAAAAGCGGCAAGCCTTCAGGACCGCCATTGTCGACCCACTTTTCCAGCTTCAGGACATGCTCCCAATTGTCGCCGAAATCGTAGACGTAGCGGAGCGTCTTGGCGCCGGTTTGAGCGACGACATCATAGAGCCGTGTCTTGCGCGCATCACCCATGGTGTCGAAAAAGGCCGGATCTGGCTCGCCCCAGCTCACGCCGGCGGCGTGGAAGACATAGAGATGCGTGTTCGTCCATCCGAATGCGGCCTGCAGGGTGAGATGCAGGCGATCGAGCTTGATCGTCAGCGGCACGGCGACGCGGCGCGTGACCTCTGGCGCAACATGCGCGAGGCTGGCCTTGATCCGCACGCCGGTGGCGGCAATGCTCATGGCGCGCACAGCATCTGTGGCGCGATCGCGAATGGCGCCGTCGCATAAGCCGTCGACCAGGGCAGCAAATCATCCAGCTTCTTCAAGGGCCACGCATTGACGAGCTTGGTCAGCACATCACTGAGCCAGAGTTCGGCATTCACGCCATTGAGTTTGCAGGTTTCAATCCGCGATGCGAGCATCGCCCAATAGTCTGCCCCGTCGTCCGAAGGGGCGACATGATGCAGGGATTTCGGCGAAAGAAATTCGAATAACATATCCATTCCATCCTGACGCCGGCCGAGACCTGGTTGTAATCAGCGAACAAATCCACGACGGCCGTCGCCACTTCACTGTTCGCGGTGAGAGCGGCCGTCTCCGTCTACTGCCAGCATGGATGACAGAAGCCGAAGCAGCATC
>JBIKVO010000437.1:0-2904 GCA_044356795.1 Caulobacterales bacterium | reverse complement strand
AGGGCCGAACCACAAGCAAGGAGCCTGCCCCAAAGCGCGCGCAATCCGATTTCCTCCGCCCCTCCGCCCAAGTCGCCACGGGGCGGCCGCTCTGCAGGCAAAGCCACGATGGACCTTGCCGTCCGTGTCCACGGTAACTCACGGCCGGGCAAGCAAGCCGGATCGACCAAGCGGGGTGCCGCCAAAAGCGCCAGCATCGTGAAGCCCGCATCGCAAAGAACCGCAGCCACCAGCGCCCGGAAACCAGCGGCGAAAGCCGCCAGGCCAGGGGCGCGCTCCCAAAAGCGAGAGTACGCCCCGCAAACGCTCGCCCAAACGGCGCAGCGTTCCGCCCCAAAAGTCCGCGACGCTAGCGCCACCTACTGGCTGGCGCCGCCAACGCCAACACGCACACGCTTTGCCGCGCGATTGGAAGACATGACGCCACAGGGCGCCATGAAGGGGCTTTGCGCTGTTTTGACCCACGCGATTGAAATCGCCCACGCGACAGCCGCACACGGGACGCTCGCGCGTTTTCAAAGTCCATCGAGCCAGGAGGCGTTTCGGCCAAGCGCGCAGGGTCAAGAGTTAAAACCGCTTTCGGACGAAAAACCTGGCGCCACTTTTTCTGAAAGCGGTCTCGATCAATCGCCCCCCTCGAACGCTTCGCTTGTGTCAGGCCGTGTCGGAACAAACACCGCCTCGATTGAGAGGTTGGAGGCCACACTCTGCGAGCAACGAGCCGCCCTTGAGGCACTCGAAAAACGCGAAGCCGCAGCACTCCTGAAGGCGCAAGGCGCAGATCGGGCCGCCAAGGCTGCCGAACAAGAATTGCACACAACGCGATTGCTCTTGGAAGAACAGACGCACATCAATGCGGCGCTGCGATCATCAACCACGTGGCGAATGACCGCCCCGTTGCGCAAATGTGTGGAGTATTCGCGGCGTTTGAAGCAGGCAACCTTAAGTTTGCCACGCCGATTGATGGCTCGCAAAATTGGCGAGTCCGCACTTGTTTCCAATGCCGAGCCAGCAACGCCGCCTTCGGACCATGCGCCGGGCAGCTCTGGCATCACATTGCCGGAACGTCTGCGAATCGTCGCCATCGGCGATGGTCCGATACCGTCGATTTTCCTGGGGCTTGATATGCCTCTATCGGACATAGCCGTGCAGCACGGTGGACGCTTTTCACTGCATTATGAAAACGATTTACCCACAGAGGCGATCCTGCGCTCCGCACACATCGTCTTTATGAAACGGGTATGTTCGGACGCCAGCGTCGCCGCCGCACGGTTTGTTGCCGCCCAGCAGATTCCATTAATTTACATGCTGGACGACGATTTCGACCAGCTTGACCCCGAAAGCCCGCTGGGACGGCGCTACCGTGACATGAACGGCCCGCGCAATATTCGCCAGATTTGCGAATTGGCGGATCATGTCGTGACATGGACCGGGCCGCTCGCGCAGAAGCTGCGGCCGTTTGCGCGGCGCGTATCGCGGTTCAATGGTCCGTCCAATGTGGAGATTTTTGAGACATTCCCGCCGGTAACGCGCTCAGATAATCAGATCGTCATCGGGTATGCTGGCGGATCCACGCACGGTCTTGATCTGGAGATCGTCAAACCTGCGCTTCTGCAGATCTTGAATCTTTATCCGAACGTGCGCGTTGAAAGCATCGGGCTTGAACTGATCTGGCTGAAGGACAATCCGCGGTACACGCATTTTCAAGGCAAGGCCGATCTCAAAGAATACTATCAACTCGTCGCAAGCCGCGGCTGGGATGTAGGTTTGGCGCCGCTTCAAGACACCGCTTTCAATAGCGCGAAATCGGACAACAAGTTCCGCGAATACGCGGCTGCGGGAATTCCGGCAGTTTATTCCCGCACCGTCTCGTTTACTGGCTCCGTGCGCAATAACGACAATGGCTTATTGTGCGACAACACAACCGAGGCTTGGCTTGAGGCATTGGAGCGCATGATCAAAGATTCCGATCTGCGCGCCCGCATCAAGACCAGCGCGTACGGCGATGCGCGAGGACTGTTGAGCCGCACCTCCGTGCGCCGCCAATATGAACGTCTCATTGCAAACGAAACCCCCCCGTATCGCGTAGTTGCGGCGGGGCCTCGCAAACTAGCGACATTCGCCATCGATATCGACAGCCCCTTCCGCCTTCTTGGCCAGCGGCATGTTTCTCATATACGCACCCGCGAAATCGAGCAGGTAAACGAAGAAGATTTGGCTTGGGCAACGACATTAGTGCTTGTGCGCGCGTTCGAGCCGCCCGCTCGCGACTTAATGCGACGCGCGCAGATGCTTGGCGTAAAAGTGATTTACTCTTGGGATGATAATTGGTGCGCCTACCCAAAGGACAACTCCCCGCTTTCAAAACATATTTATGCGCCGCACAATCAAGAGTCATTGCTGGATGTGCTGCGCGGCGCGGATTTGATCAAAGGCACCACCGAAGAGATTGATCGTGAAAGCCGCAAGCACAATCCAAACGTGCTCAGTTTTCCTTACGGTTTTGATTTTGACCTTTCGCAACACCGCCCGCCGACATTCCGCCGAGACGGACGCATTCGCATTGGATATTTTGGCACGCCAGGGCGCGACGCGCAGTTCAATTTCATTATTGAGGCGCTTAAAGAGGTTCAAAAGCGCCACGGCAATGTCGATTTGGAGTTTTTCGGATTCAACCCGCAACGCGCCCCCGAACTCGCCAATGTTCATAACATTGCTTATTCAGACAGCTATGAAGGCTCTGTGCGCGGCCTCATGGAGCGGCATTGGGATATCGGACTCGCGCCACTGCTAGACACTGTCTTCAATCGCTCAAAACTGCCTACCAAATATCGCGATTATGCCGCTGCAGGCGCGGCTGGCGTTTACACGCGCATGACGACCTACGAGCATGTTGTGAAGAAC
>JBIKVO010000436.1:0-2906 GCA_044356795.1 Caulobacterales bacterium | reverse complement strand
GATAATTTGTAGTTAAGAGCCAGCTTACCATCTATCTTCGCGAGCCGTTAAATTTACTCGCATAATTCTGGTCATGTTCGGTGCTGGCAGTCGGGTTTGGCGCCCACCGGGCAGGGGTGTCTTAAACCCGACAAGAAGGGAAAAAGCCATGATGAAGCAAATCCGCAAACTGCTGAAATCCAAGGACGGCGCCACCGCGATTGAATACGGCCTGATCGCCGCATTGATCGGCGTTGTTATCATTTCCGCCGTCACCACCCTCGGCACGACGCTGGAAACCCAGTTCAACGGCATCGCCACCACCCTCGGCGGCGTTTCGACGGCGAAGTAATCGGCTGCGCTTGTGCAATCGTTAATCGGGAGGCCCGGCGGCAATCGCCGGGCCTTTCTCGTTAAAGACAAGCATTGTTTTATGGCCGCGCGAATGCGATATTCACCAGGCTTTAGGACTCACCCCTTACCGTGAAACGTGGCGTCGCTTAAGCCGCGCCGCAATGTGTCGCGAGGTCGCCGATGTTCCGCCTAAGCCGCATTTGGCGGTGCCGTTCAGGCGTTACCGCCGTAGAATATGGCGTGTGGGCAGGCGTGTTCACGATCATGATCATGACCGGCTTTGGCGCCATGGCGGACATGCTGGAAACCGCATTTAACACCGTCACAGAGGCGATCGCTCCTGCGGAAACGCCACAAGAGGATTGAGCCGCGATGCCCCTGCTTTCTTCGCTTTCGCCTTTCGATCTGATTGCACTGTCCCTGCTGATCGCGGCCATTGGCCTCCTGGTAATCGCTGCCGTAAATGACATCGCAACGATGACCATTCCAAACTGGGTCTCGATTGCAATCGCGCTTGCCTATCCGGCTGCGGCATTGGCGGCGGGCGAGACGCCCCTGGAAATTGGTGCGCATTTGGCGTGCGGCGCGGTGATTTTTGTGGCGGGCTTTTTCCTGTTTAATCTCGGCGTTCTTGGCGGCGGCGACGTAAAAGTCTTTGCTGCTGCCGGCGTGTGGACCGGATTTTCAAGCCTGCTGCCGTTCTTGACGATAACCTTTCTTGCAGGCGGCGTCCTGGCGGGGGGTATTCTTGTCATGCGCCGCGCTGTCACGCCAAAGCCAAGCCATCCCGCCTTCATGAATCGCCTGACCGACCGCACGCGGGGCGTGCCCTACGGCGTTGCGATCGCCGTCGGCGGCGCATGGACCGCCGCGCAATGGCCAATTGCGGCCGCCCTTAACAGTTGAAGTCCTGCACTTTGCGGGCTGTCGTTTGATTTGCGCCGCTGCGCATTCACGTCTGCGCAATATTGAAAAAAGCCGCGTCAACTCAATATGACGCAAGAAAAACAACCCCATTAACTGCACCTTAGTTGCCGCCGTGTTTGTGTGGCGTTGCGTTATTTCATCCTTGCCGGGAAAGGCGGGTGCAGATGTCCGTTCGTCAGATCATCGTATTGGGCGTTGCTTTGTTGGCAGCAGTTGGCGCCTTGATTTTTGTTCAAGGTGTGGCCCGCTCGCGCCCGGCGGCGGCCCCTGCGCCGACCGCAGCGGCAGCTGAGATGAAAGTGTTGGTCGCCGCGCGCGACCTTCAGCCCGGCGCCAAAATCGTTGCAGGTGATCTTGAGTGGCGCGGCTGGGCGCGCGAAGCGATGTCGCAGAATTTCGTGTCGCAACAAGCCGCCGCTGACGCCGCCACACGCTTTGTGGAGGAAGGCCGCATCGTGCGCCAGGCGATGGTGGCTGGAGAGCCCATCGTCGAGGCGCGCCTTGTCACGCCGGGCGCGCAGGGCTTCATGGCTGCGATGGTGTCGCCCGGTCATCGCGCGGTGGCTGTTCCCATCACAGAAGAAACCGGCGCAGCGGGCTTTATTTTGCCGGACGATCGGGTGGATGTCATGGTGACGCGCAAGATCGTGGTTATGGAGGTCGGCGGCGCAACCGCCAACGAAGTCACGCGCAGTGGAATCGTTTTGCAGAATGTGCGCGTCCTGGCGATCGACCAGACCTATAAACTCGACCGAGACGACGAAGGCGAGGCGGTGAAGGGATCGGTTGCCCTGCTCGAACTCTCACCCCGTGATGCCGAACTGCTCGCCCGCGCCGATCAACTTGGCGACATCGCCTTGGCGCTGCGCCCGATTGATGCCTCCCTGCCAACGAACATCGCCTCGGCCAGCCAAGGCAATGACGTTCTCCAGCAATTCGCCAGCGGTGGTGTTGGCGTGAAAATCCACAGCTTCGGCGCTGTGCGCGCCCAAGGCGTCGCCCAAGGAGGCCAGCCATGACTGCGCGGCCTATTCGCACCTTTCTGTCTTGGCTTGGCGCGTTTGTGCTGGCGATTGCGCCCTTGCCCAGCGTTGCGCAATCGGCGCCGGAAGGCGACGGCGTCCAGATGCTGCGCATCACGCAAGGCGGCATTGGCGCCCGGCATGATCTCGTGCTCGCGCTCAACAAGGCGGCGATTGTCGATCTTCCAGCTGACGCGCGTGATGTCTTGCTGTCCAACCCCGAAATCGCGGACGCTGTCGTGCGCACAGCCCGGCGCGTTTATGTGATCGGTCGCAAGATCGGCATGACCAACGCCTTTTTCTTTGACGCACAAGGCCGCCAGATCGCCAATCTTGAGATCCGCGTTGAGCCAGATGTTGGGCCGCTGAACGCCCTGCTCCGTCGGCATGCGCCGGAGAGCAGCGCAAAGGCGGAATCGATCAATGGCTCGCTTGTATTGTCAGGTTCGGTCCGCAGTGCGTCTGAAGCTGAGCGCGTCTTGCAAATCGCCAATCGCTTTGTCGCCGCATCGAGCGGCGGCGGCGGACAAGGAGCCGGCGCAGCGCAAAATCCGCAGATCGTGAATCTGCTTAGCGTCGAGGGCCAAGAACAAGTGCTTGTTAAAGTGCGCGTTGTGGAAATGA
>JBIKVO010000069.1:0-10534 GCA_044356795.1 Caulobacterales bacterium | reverse complement strand
TCAAAGCCTATCCGGGCCGGCAATGGCATGTGGTGCTCGATAATCTCAACATCCATGAGAAGAAAGAGACTTGGTTGGCTCGTCATCCCAACGTCAAATTCCACGACACGCCAACCCATGCCTCCTGGCTCAATCCGATCGAGAATTGGTTCTCCATCCTTCAAGGCCAATCCCTCAGCGGAGCCTCAGGTACCGCCCTTAGCCAGCTTCTCGACCACATCCACGCCTTCGTCGAAAAATACAATCAGACGGCCAAACCCTTTGCATGGACAAAGAAGGAAGTGCGCCAAAAGAAACACTGAAATCGTATCAACCTATGTTTCAGGGTATTAATCGACGCCTGGCCGAAGAACAACTTGCCATCCGCCGTCTTTTTGGCGCTACAAATTGGTTTGGCGGCTGCCCTTGGGTATTTGGCGATGATCGTCGGGCGCCGTCAACGATGGCGCGTGGGGCTGCGAGCCGGGGCATGGTTTTGTGCCGTGCCGTCGGCGCTAATGGCAGCCACTGTGACGACCAGCGCTATCGGCGGCTCTTCGCTTGTGCCTGTCGTTGTGGGGAGGGGCTTTTAAGTGCGAGTTTTTAGGCTGGAATTTTAATGCGTTTGAAGCACATGCAGTTCTTCATCCTCATTAATTCGGAGCGGTGACATCTACACTCTGTTTTATGAGGGGGCATACATTCAGGTCGAATCTATGCCCCCAATACTCAGCGCCGATCCAGGCCCACATAATCGCGATGCGCGGGGCCAGTATACAACTGGCGCGGGCGGCCGATTTTTTGGGACGGGTCTTCCATCATCTCCGTCCATTGCGCGATCCAGCCGACGGTGCGCGCCAGCGCAAACAGCACCGTGAACATGCTGACGGGAAAGCCCATCGCGCGAAGCGTAATGCCAGAGTAGAAGTCGATATTCGGATAGAGCTTGCGCTTGACGAAATACTCATCGTTCAGCGCGATTTTTTCCAATTCGATCGCCACTTTCAAAAGCGGATCATCGGTGTGGCCGACTTCTGCTAGCACCTGGTGACACAGCTTCTGCATCACCTTCGCGCGCGGATCGTAATTCTTGTAAACGCGGT
The DNA here is from genome assembly GCA_044356795.1 of Caulobacterales bacterium. GTDB lineage: Bacteria > Pseudomonadota > Alphaproteobacteria > Caulobacterales > Aquidulcibacteraceae > JBIKVO01. The sequence goes on along the minus strand of JBIKVO010000069.1, from coordinate 9,452 downwards.
GGCCGAAGCCCATCAGTCGCACATCGGAATTGGGATCTTTCACCTTGCCGATGAAGTCAGGGATGTTGTCTACCGAGCCGATCTCGCTGAGCATTTTCAGCGCGGCTTCGTTGGCTCCGCCATGGCTTGGGCCCCACAGGCACGCAATGCCGGACGCGATACACGCAAACGGATTGGCGCCGGACGAACCCGCCAAACGCACCGTCGAGGTTGACGCGTTCTGCTCGTGATCGGCGTGCAGGATGAAGAACACATCCATCGCGCGCGCCAGGATCGGATTGACCTTGTAATCCTCGGCGCTCACCGCAAAGCACATGCGCAGGAAGTTCGACGAGAAATCCAATTCGTTTCGTGGGCTGACGAAATGGCGGCCGGACGAATACTGGAATGCGCGCGCCGCGATCGTCGGCATTTTCGCGATCAGACGGTGGGATGAAATCTCGCGCTGGCGCTGGTCGTTGATATCCAGGCTGTCGTGATAAAATGCGCTGAGCGCGCCCACTGTGCCAACCATAATCGCCATCGGGTGCGCATCGCGGCGATACCCCTCAAAAAAGCGATCGAACTGCGCATGCAGCATCGTGTGGTAGGTGATGTCGCGCGTGAACTTCGCAAGCTCCGCCTGGCTGGGCAAATCGCCGTGCAGCAGCAGATAGCATACTTCGATGAAGCTCGATTTTTCGGCCAGCTGATCGATCGGATAGCCGCGATACAAAAGGATGCCTTCATCGCCGTCGATATAGGTGATCTGGCTTTCGCACGAGCCGGTGGAGGTAAAGCCCGGGTCATAGGTGAACACACCCATCTCGCCATAGAGCTTGCGGATATCGACCACATCCGGCCCTGTGTTGCCGCCAAAGATGGGCAGCTGCATCGACTTTTCGCCGATGGTCAGGGTGGCGGCCCCTTTGGGTTTAGCCTTCGATTGCATCTTCTCATCCTCTTCAACACCGCATCGAAAAATCGTCAGGCGTCGCCGCCATCATGCCAATGTCGGTCCCGCGTTGCCGCCGACCTGGTCGCCAATCCGCGCCAGCGCTTCCGCGCGCCCGAGAATGGCCAGCGTCTGCCCGAGATCGGGCGACGGATCACCGCCAGTCAACAGCGCCCGCAGCGCAGGGCCGAACTGACCTATTCCTATCCCCTCGGCGGTTGCGAAATCCTTGAGCACCGCAGCCAAGCGCATCGCCGACCAGTCCGGCTCCGCCGCCAGCACGCGCGTCAAGCGTTGCACGATCGCGACTGTCTCAGGTTTGATCAGTTTTTGCAGTGCGGCGTCAAGCGCGATAGGCCTGCGACGAAGGACGAAGTGGGCGCCTTGCGCCAGCTCGACCCCTGTTTTTGCACGCGATTTCAACATGCCCGCCGCACGCGCCAGCGCCTCTTTATGCTCAGGCGCGGCCTGCGGCATGTGCGCCTGCAACAAAGACAGCGCGCGATCATCATCCAGCGCCTTCATAAAGTGCGCATTCACGAAGGCGAGTTTTTCAAGGTCGAGCCGGGCGGGGCCTTTTTGCACCTGGCGCAGGTCGAATAAGGGCGCGGCTTCCTCCTTCGACAGGACGCGATCGTCGCCGCCGGGGCTCCAGCCCAGACGCAGCAGATAGGCCGTCAGCCCCTCCGGCAGATAGCCCATCTCGCGATACGCCTCGACGCCCAGCGCGCCGTGGCGTTTTGACAATTTGGCGCCGTCAGGCCCATGGATCAGCGGGATATGCGCATAACGCGGCGCATTCCAGCCCATGCCGGTGAAGATGGGGATCTGGCGCGCGGCGTTGGTCAGATGATCATCGCCGCGGATTACATGGGTGACCCCCATGTCATGATCATCGACCACAACCGCGAGCATGTATGTCGGTGTGCCATCGGCGCGCAGCATCACCAGATCGTCGATGTCGTCGGCTCTCACGCTCACAGCGCCTTGGACGAGATCGTCGTTGACGATCTCGCCAGTGTCAGGCGCGCGCAGGCGAACAACATATGGGGCTTTGGGACTTGGCGCGGCCAAACCGTCGCGATAGGGCGAGCGGAACGGCTTCAGCAACACAAATGCCCGCGCCTGCAACGCTTGGACAGCCGCATTGGGCGCATTCGCTTGCTTGGCGGCGGCGAGTTCGGCGCGGGCGGCTTCGGCGGCGGCGCGGCGGGCCTCCAATTCTTCCTGAGTCACATAACAGCGAAATGCTGTCCCTCGTGCGACCATGGCTTCAGCAACTTCGCGGTGGCGGTCGGCGCGGGCAAATTGAAACAGGATATCGCCATCCGCCTTCAGATCGAGCCAATCAAGCCCGTCGATGATGGCGCGGATGGCGTCCTCGGTGGAGCGGGCGCGGTCGGTGTCTTCGATGCGCAACAGAAAACGCCCGCCGGACCTGCGTGCAAATAGCCCATTGAACAAGGCCGTGCGCGCGCCTCCGATATGGAGATAGCCGGTGGGTGAAGGGGCGAAACGGGTGACGATCGGGGCGGTCGACATTGGGGAGACTTTGCGGTTTCGCCAGCTTTGCGGGTGGCGGAGGGGACGCGCCATACGGACGCGCGGGCGGCTCTAGCATGGGTGTGGCGGCTTCTCCACTGCGGTCCGCGTGGCGGCCCACCACGCTTGCCGCGCAGGGGGATCGATGGCCGCTGATGTCTCCGTCGGCGATCCTGACGGGGCTGCGTTCTGGATGACGGCGGCAAGCGACCCGCCGATTTGGCTTGCGGCGGCCGGTCTTGGGGCCAGCGCTGTGGTTTTGATCGCCAGTCTGCGCAGTGCTTCGCGGGTTGGGCCGGTCCGGTAGGCGGCGGCGATCATCGCCGGGGTGATGGTGTGTGCCGCGCTGGGTATGGCGCCAGCCTAGGTGCGGACGGCAGTCTCGGCAGCGCCGCATCTCGCCGATCCGATTGAAGACGGGATTTTGACCGGGCATGTCCTGGAATTGACGCAAGGCGCCACGCGCCCGCGCATGGTCGTGCGGGTCGCGGCGCTAGATGACTTGCCGGCGCCGCCCTTGCGCGTGTCGGTGTCGCCGCTCCCCGGCTCCGGTTTACCGTCTGGGCGGGGGGAGGCAATGTCGGAGGTCCAAACCGGGCAGATGGCTGACAGCTTAGACCGGGTTGATCCCTGACTGTCATTATTCATCCCTTGTTCTGGCGAGGTTGGTCGTACCGCTCAGGCAAAGCAATAGGCTGGAAGAGCGTGCTCGGCTGTTTGGCGTTTGGAACAGCGGCGGGTTTACGGTGTCGAGGCCGTGCGATCAGTTTGGGATCAGTCGCGAGACATTTTAGTGTTGGACAGCGCGGCGCGAGAGCGCGGATCGGCGCTGGTTTGAACACCGCAGCCATCTCGCCCTGAGCTGCCCGCACGCACCGCCGCAGACGATCGCGGCCGTCGTGATCGCAACGCGCCAGCGGTTGAAATTCTTCGGGCCGAAGAAAATCCGCGGCTGGCTGATTGCGCATCATCCAAACATCGCCTGGCCGGCGGTTTCTATCATCGGCAATATCTTGAAGCGGGCTGGGCTCCTCGCCGCGCGCAAGCGTGCGCGACGGCCGGCCCGGCAAGGCGCGCTTTATCCGCCTCCCGTTCGTCTGTTTGCGGAATGGGCGATGGATTTCGAGGGCTGGCTCCGCACCGCCGGTGGCGCGTGCTGCGACCCGTTCACGTTGGCCGGCGACGCCAGCCGCTATCTCCTCGCAGTGAAGATTGCACCGCTGACCATGGCGGCGTCTTGGGCGCTGACGCTGCGGCCGGTGCTGGTGTTTGACGACGATCTGCGAGCAGTGGTCATGCAGGCGCGCTATGCCGCGGCGCAACCCTATTGGGCGCGCTTGCAAGGCGCGCGCGAAGGCGAGTTCGCCGCCAGTCGGCTGGCTCATCTGCCCGGCGTTTCACCATTGGATGCCGCAGCACTCGGCGCGTCGGACGATTGCATGAATCTGGTCTCAGGCTGTGTCTGGCCTTCATCCAGTGGGTCGCGCCTAGCTTTCGCGCAAGACGCCAGCCGCGCTGCGCCTTTGTGCGCCGGCGATGGCGTGAATATCGGCGCGACAGGGGACTGGCCCGCGCGGATCCTCATCGCGGGCGACGCGGACGAAGCAAGCCGGGCGGCGTGCCCAAACGCCACTCTGATTGACCGCACCGACCGTCGCCGCCGCGGCGGCGGCGTGGCGCGCGAAATCGTGGACGGCGGCCTCTCGCTGGAGCGCGCACCCGATTGGGGGGTGAACGCCCGTGGAGACGGCCGCTGGCGCACCCGCGGCCTGAACCGCTAGGGCAATGCATAATTGACCCGATTCAGAAGGGTCGGATCACCTTGTCCTGATCTCAGAAATTTGCGCGTTATTCGCAGTGGAAAGGATTCCTCACGCGTAACGCCGGATCAACGCCACCAATCGTCCCTGCACCTCAACCCGATCCGGCCCGAAAATCCGTGTCTCGAACGCCGGGTTGGCGGCCTCCAGCGCGATCGATTGGCCCCGCTTGCGGATGCGTTTCAAAGTTGCTTCTTCGCCATCGACCAGGGCCACAACGATGTCGCCATTGTCGGCGGCATTGGTGCGCTTCAGGATAACAATATCGCCATCCAGGATGCCGGCATTGATCATCGAATCACCTTTGACTTCGAGGGCGAAATGATCACCGGAGGCGAGCAAATCTGCGGGCGCGGTGATCCGGCCCACCTCACTCTCAATCGCTTGGCGCGGCACACCGGCGGCGATTTTGCCCAGGATGGGAATATCAGGCCCGGCAGCGGTCGCCGCGCCGTCGGCCGCGCGCGTCTGGGACACCACGCTTGGCTTGAACGCCGCCCGCCCGCGGGACGGGGCGGCCGGTGTTGCAGAATCCGGCAGCTTCAACACCTCCAACGCTCGGGCGCGATGGGCGAGACGGCGAATAAAGCCGCGTTCCTCCAATGCCGTGATCAGCCGGTGAATGCCCGACTTGGAGGCCAAATCCAGCGCTTCCTTCATTTCATCGAACGACGGCGAGACCCCGGTTTCCCGGATCTTCTGGTGAATGAAGAGAAGCAATTCTTTCTGTTTGGACGTCAGCATGGGGCCGCTCGCTTCCGATGATCGCACGACGCATCTAGCGCCGTGAGAAGAACAAATCGTCAACGGCGTTCTATGGGTGTTCTGATTCCGCGTCAAGTCTTTGGGCGAAATCCTGGCTGGAGAAGGGCGCGGGTGGCGGCGCCCACGTCGGCGGCGCGCATCAGGGCTTCGCCCACAAGGATGGCGCGGGCGCCAGCTGCGGCGGTCAGGGCTGCGTCTGCGGGGGTGAAGATGCCGCTTTCCGACACCAGCACCCGATCGCGGGGGATCAGTGTTGCAAGGTCGGCGGTGGTCGAGAGGTTGGTTTCGAAGCTGCGCAGATTGCGATTGTTCACCCCGATCAGCGCCCCGTCCAGCCGCAGCGCCCGGGAGACTTCACCTGGATCGTGGCACTCGGCCAAGGTGTCCATGCCCCAGGTGCGGGCGCAGGCGTGCAGGTCGTCGGCGCACGCGTCGTCGACGGCGGCCATGATGATCAAGATCGCATCCGCACCCAGCGTGCGCGCTTCGATCACCTGTAGCGGGTCAATCATGAAATCCTTGCGCAGCGTCGGAAGGCGGCACGCTGCACGGGCGGCGACTAAGAACGCTGCGTCGCCCTGAAAGCTCGGGCCGTCGGTCAATACCGACAGGCACGCAGCCCCCCCCGCTTCATAGGCGCACGCCAGAGCGGGGGGATCAAAGTTGGCCCGGATCAGGCCCTTGGACGGGCTCGCGCGTTTGATCTCGGCGATCAATGCGGGATGATACGGGCTGTGCAGCAAAGCCTTGGCAAAGCCGCGGACATCGGATGCAGCGTGCGCCTGGGCTTCCAATTCGGCCACAGATCTTGCTGCGCGCAACGCAGCGACCTCGTCGCGCTTGTAGGCAAGGATGGCGTCCAGCACGTCGCTCATGGGTGCTCTTGCGTGAAGGCGATCAAGGATTTGAGCTTTTGCGCCGCAGCGCGGGATGTCAGCGCGTGGCGGGCGAGGGCTGCGCCTTGCGCGATGGTTTCACAGCAGTCCGCCACGCGCAAAGCAAGCGCCGCATTGGCGATTACGATCGCGCCATACGCGCTGTCGGCGTCGCCATCATGGAGCAGGGCGTGCAGCGCGCGGGCGTTGAAGGCTGCATCGCCGCCGCGCAGCGCGGCGGGCTCTATCAGCCGAAGACCAAATGATTCGGCCCGCAATCGCTGTGTTTCCTGGCCGGCGGCGCCGGTGCTGACAGCCAGCGTCTCGCCGGCCAGTGTCGCTTCATCCCAGCCGCCTGCGCCATGCACAATCATTCCAGCAGTTGCGCCCAATAGGTGCAGCGCCTGCACCATCGCCGGAGCGAAGGCTGCATCAAAAACACCAATCAATTGGCGTGTCACGCCGGCGGGATTGGATAGAGGCCCCAACAGGTTGAACAGCGTGCGCCGGCCGAGGGCGCGGCGTGGCCCCGCCACATGCCGCATCGCGGGGTGATGATTTTGCGCAAACAAAAAAGCAACGCCAATGTCGGCAAGGCAGGCTTCTAGTGTGGCAGGCGAGGCTGAGAGCCGCACGCCCAAAGCCTCCAACACATCCGCAGCACCCGAGCGCGAACTCATTGCGCGATTGCCATGCTTGGCGACGGGAACACCGCATCCAGCAACAACAAATGTCACAGCGGTGGAGATATTCAATGTGTGCGCGCCATCGCCGCCCGTGCCGCACACATCGATGGCGCCTGAGGGCGCACGCACGCGCACCATGCGCGCGCGCAAGGCGGCTGCGCCCGCTACAAGCGCGTCAGCGTCGCCCATCCAATCGATCGAGCGGATCAAAAAATCGGTGATCGCGGCGTCGTCGCGCTGGCCATCCAGGATCGCGTCAAACTCGGCGGCGAAAGCAAAGGTCATGACGCTTCGCAATGGCGCAGGAAGTTGGCGATCAGCGCGTGGCCGTACTCGGACGCAATTGATTCCGGATGGAATTGTACGCCAAATACGGGGCGCGCCGCGTGATGCAGGCCCATGATTTCGCCGTCCTCGGTGTGGGCGTCGACAATCAGATCGGACGGCAGCGCCTGGGGTGAAACCGCGAGGCTGTGATAGCGTGTCGCGGTGAACGGGGTAGGCAGCCCGTCGAATATGCCGCCGCCGGTATGGCGAATGGCGCTCGTCTTGCCGTGCATGATCGCGCGCGCGCCGACAACGGTTCCGCCATAGGCCTGGCCGATCGCTTGATGCCCGAGGCACACGCCGAAAATTGGCAGATTGGCGGGCGCCTCCCGCAGGAGCGCCAAACAGATGCCCGCTTCATTGGGGGAGCATGGACCCGGAGATAAAATCACCCCGCGGGGCGCAAGCGCGAGCGAATCAGCGACGCTGATTTTGTTGTTACGGTAGACAATCGTTTTCGCGCCCAGCGCCTCGACATAATGCACGAGGTTGTAGGTGAAGCTGTCATAGTTATCGATCACAAGAATCATGGCGGCCTCACTCAAACCGCCATGCTTCTTCAGCCGCGCGGAACAGCGCGCGCGCCTTGTGCACCGTTTCCATCCGCTCGGCTTCCGGATCGCTGTCGATGACGACACCGCCGCCAGCCTGCACATGCATCATGCCGTCCTTGATCACCGCCGTGCGCAGCGCGATGCACGTATCCATTTCACCGCTGGCGGAAATATAGCCAACGCCACCGGCGTAAATCGTCCGGCGATGGGGCTCCAATTCGTCGATGATTTCCATCGCGCGCACCTTGGGCGCGCCTGAAACCGTACCCGCAGGAAAGCCCGCAAACAGGGCGTCAACGGCATCATGCTCGGGCGAAAGCTCGCCCTCGACGTTCGATACAATGTGCATCACATGGCTGTAGCGCTCAATGGTGAATTGCTGTGTCACGCGTACACCGGCGCCGGTATCGGATGGGCCGCGGCGCGCGACGCGACCAACATCGTTGCGGCCAAGATCAAGCAGCATCAAATGTTCGCTGCGTTCCTTGGGATCTGCCAATAAGTCGGCCTCTAGGGCTGCGTCTTCGGCCGGCGTGACGCCACGCGGGCGGGTGCCGGCGATCGGGCGCACTGTGACAAGGCCGTCGCGCACGCGGACAAGAATTTCGGGGCTGGAGCCGACAATTTGAAACGCGCCAAAATCAAAGAAAAACAAGAACGGTGAAGGATTAAGCCGTCGCAGCGCGCGATACAAAGCCAAAGCCGACGACGCAAAGGGCGCTGAAAATCGCTGGCTCGGCACGACTTGAAAAATGTCGCCGGCCTTGGCGTAGGCGCGGGCCTTTTCAACATTGGCGCGATAGGTTTCAGGTGTGGTGTTGGACGCCGGCGTCAGCGGCGGCGGCTTTTCTCCGCGCTTGCGCGGAATCACGGGGGCTGGGCCATCAAGCGCTGTCGCTGCCGCCTGCAGTCGCGCCACGGCTTGATCATACGCGCTTGCCGGATCCCCGCCCGGACGCGCCACCGCCACAAGCAAAATCTCCGCCGCCACGCTGTCGAATACCGCAACCACCGTCGGGCGCAACAACAGCGCTTCCGGCGCGCCGAGGGGATCGTCGGCTGTCCCCGGCAGCGCTTCGACATAGCGGATCATGTCATAACCGAGATAGCCAAACAGGCCCGCCGCCATCGGCGGTAAGCCTTCGGGCGTTTCGGCCTGATTGTCGGCGATCACGCGCCGCAGCGCGGTGATCGGATCGTCCTGGATCGGACGAAAAGCGGCGGCGGAAAAATCCCCGTCGCTTTCCATCGCCACGCCGTTGTGCACTTTCCAGATCAAATCCGGCTGCAGACCGATCACCGAATAGCGTCCGCGCCAATCCCCGCCCTGCACGCTTTCCAGCAAAAACGCACCGGCGGTCGCGCCGCCCAGTTTCAACAGTGCTGAGACGGGCGTCTCAAGATCATTGACCAGCCGCGTGTAAACCAACTGCGCATGCCCCGCCTGTAGGCGGGCCGTTGCGTGGGCGGGTCGCGGCTCAATCGTGATCACCGTCACGGTGTGCTGTCTCCGCCGGCACGGCGGCCAACGATCGCGTCCAGCCGCTGCTGATTGATCCGAGTATTGGCTTCGCCAAGCGCGTTTTGCACGCCTGCTTGAAACACCAGTTCCGGCAATACTGTCTGGAAATCGCCTCGCGTGGCCTCGATCACCTGCGGCGACAGCACATCCTGCGGACGGTTGATCCGGTCGATGTGCACAACGGTGAGGCGCGGCGATTGGCCGGCGCTGATGGCATCGCCCACCGTGCCGTTGAACACCGGGCCCCACGCTTGGCGCAGGCTGGGATCGACCGGCGAACGCCGCGTGACGGTGCGGGGGGCGCCATCGATCGCGAACCCGCGCGCACGCACGGCCTCCGCAAAGCTTTTCCCGCCGGCCACATCCTGCACGAGCGCCCGGGCCAAAGCATCAAGGGCCTCTTGCGTTTTTTGCCGACGGTACACCG
>JBIKVO010000433.1:0-2922 GCA_044356795.1 Caulobacterales bacterium | reverse complement strand
AAACGCAAACGCCAACCCGATCAGCGGCACCAAGACCCCGGCAAACCGGGCGATTTGCTGGTAGATATTGCCGTCCCGTTCGGCGTTTCCGTAGGCGTCCTGGACCGTCAAAGCCCCCAATGTCTTGTAGATGGCGTCGCCGGGGGCGGTGTTGCTGGTAAACCAGCCCATCAGCCCAAAGCCCAGCCACGCCGCCGCCAGCACAATAAAGACCAGCCATTTGACATGCGGCTGACGGCGATGCGCCAGCCGCGTCAGGCGCGCGGCGCGTTGCGCCCAGAAGTTCCCGTATCGCCCCTGCATCATAAAGGTCCTTCCGTCGCTGCCGCGTTACGAGTGGCAAGGACACGGCGAGGACGCAAGCCTCTGCATGCACCGGGGCTTGTTTTGGCGCGATCGACCTGTGGTGCGCGGCCGCATCAGACCAAGGCGCCCTCGCGCGGGGCGCGAATTTGGGACGACCAAGGCGCGCTCACGGCCCTGCAGCGCTGGCGGCCCCGGAGAGATTCGAACTCCCGACCGTGTCCTTAGGACGGACCCGCTCTATCCAGCTGAGCTACGGAGCCTTAGGGCGTGTATGGGGCAAGCGGGCCCCGGCGTCCAGGCGTCGCCCGCCATGAATGGGAGGCTCGGATGCGCCTTGGTGTGTTGGCGCGCCAGGCGTTATGGGTGGCGGCGGGATGCGGCGGCCTGCCGACGGAGGGTCTCAAGGGCGAGACAGGGGTGACGGCGGCGCAGGTGAAAAGCGGCGATCGCGCCGTGCTGAGCGACGGGCGCGACCTTCTGTTGATCGCCATCAAGGCGTCCGACCGCGACCAGCCGTTGTTTCAAGATGCGCGCGCCAGCGGCGCTGCTGATCGAGGGGCTCGTCTGGGTGCATACCCGCACAGACGGGCGGAGCGGGCGGAGCGGGCGGCCGCTTTGTTGGCGGCCGAAAGCGCCGCGCGCGATGCCATACCCGGCCCGTGGGTCGACAGGCGGTTTGCCATCAAGGATGCGGAGCGCGATCTCGAACGCCTGACGACACTTGCCGACGCGCGCGGCGGTTCCGATCAACCCGCACCCAAAAAAGCCGAACGGCCCGGCGCCCTGGTGGTGAAATCCGCCGCAAGCGCGAAAGCGCTGGATGAGACGGCATGCAGCCAAGCCCAGACGCGCGGCGGCGCTGAGAGCTTTCAGCGTGTTGAGGGGCGCGTGCGCACAGTGTTTGTTACAAGAAGCGGCGGCGTTCACCTGAAGTTCGCAGACGATTATAAAACAGATTTCTCAGCCTATATCGGGCCCGGCGATGCTGCGGTTTGGGCAGGAGGTGCAGGTTTGCAAGCGCTGCAGGGGCAAGAGCTGCGCGCGCGCGTTAAATGCACTCACACCCGCGCCAGCGCTTGTTCAAGATCGGCGATGATGTCGCGCACGTCCTCAATGCCGATCGACAGTCGCACCGCTTCGGGCAATGCGCCGGCCTCGCGCTTTTGATCGTCTGTAAGCTGACGATGCGTCGTCGAGGCGGAGTGGATCACCAGCGATCGCGTGTCGCCGATATTGGCCAATAGCGAAAACAGCTTCAGCGATGAGGCAATCATATTGGCGGCTTTGTATCCGCCCTTCAGGCCAAATGTGAAAACGCTGCCTGCGCCGCGTGGGGTATATTTCAGCGCCCGCTCATAGTGCTTGTGCGCCGGCAGGCCCGCATAACTGACCCAGGCCACTTTCGGGTGCTTTTCCAGCCATTGCACAACCGCGCGTGTATTCTCCACATGCCGTTGCATCCGCAGAGGCAGCGTTTCCACGCCCGTCAGGATCATGAACGCATTGAATGGCGAAAGCGCCGGCCCGATATCGCGCAGCGCAAAAGCGCGCAACGCGATCGCCAGCGAGATATTGGCAGGCCCGGCCCCAAGATCGATCGCGCCAAACACGTCGTGGATTTTCAACCCATTATAAAACGCCAGCGGATCGGTCAGTGTGGGGAATTTTCCTGGATGTTTGCCCCAATCAAACTTGCCGGAATCCACCACAAGACCCGCGATTGAGTTGCCGTGACCGCCGAGGAACTTCGTCGCCGAGTGCAGGACAATATCGCCGCCCCATTCAATCGGACGCAGCAGATAAGGCGAGGCCATCGTGTTGTCGACAATCAGCGGCGCGCCGGCGTCATGGGCGATGTGTGCGGTGGCCTCAATATCGGTGATCAGGCCGCCGGGATTGGCGATGCTTTCGATGAAAACCGCCTTGGTATTCTCATTGACGGCGCGTTTGAGGCTGTCGTGATCGTCGATGTCGAACCATTTTACGCGCCAATCATACTTCTTCCAGCTATGGGCGAACTGATTGATCGAGCCGCCATAGAGTTGTTTGGCGGCGGCGAATTCTGCGCCCGGCTCCATCAAGACATGAAATGTCAGATGCTGTGCTGCGTGTCCTGAGGCCGTGGCCACCGCCGCCGTTGCGCCTTCCAGCGCTGCGATGCGGTTTTCCAAAACCGCGGTCGTTGGATTGGTGAGCCGGGTGTAGATGTTGCCGAACTCTTGCAGCGCAAACAGGCGGGCGGCGTGATCGGCATCCTGAAACACAAAGCTGGTGGTTTGATGGATCGGCGTCGCGCGCGAGCCGGTGGCGGGGTCGGGCGCGGCGCCGGCATGCAGGGCGAGGGCGTCGAAATGCTGGGTCATGGGTCAATCTCCGTCGCGCGATGCATGGGCGGCGGCGCCGACTTCGTCGACACAAAAACGGTTCAGCGCGCTTTAGCTGCGCTAAAAGATGAGGCCGAAGGTTTTTTCCCTGCGTCGCCCGTGCCAGAGGTGCATGGTCTGGAACACAAGCCATGCGCCTTTGGCATCTCATCATTTTTGTTGTGTTGCTGGCCGTCTTCGCCGCCGGGCTGACGCCCGTTTCTGTGCTGGCGCCATCGCGGCCGGGGTCGTT
>JBIKVO010000068.1:0-10590 GCA_044356795.1 Caulobacterales bacterium | reverse complement strand
GCGCCATGAACCGGCCGCAAACCTAGGCGTCCATGCGGGTCCGGCGGGGCGCCGAATGCGCTCTGGCTTTGCTGGCCTAGCCGCACGCGGTGCTGGCGTTGACGCGCGACGGTTTGCGGTTTGGCGTGTTTTGCAAGGCAGATCAGCGCCGCCGTCCTGGTCTGGTCGTTCCGCACGCGGTGGTGATGGCGCGGCTTGCTGCCGACGTCATCCAGCGTAAAATACGCGGGCAATTTCGCCTCAATCCGGCGCCGTGATATCGGCCGGTGGGCCGCCATGGCGGCTTTGCCGCCGAGGCCCAGGATCGCGATCTTGTTCATCCTCAGCGTCACGCGTGAGCGCGGCATTGGAAGAAGACTTGGGCGGGCGCTTGTTTCAAAACACGACGCAATCATCAAGCATCACCGAAGAGGGGGGCTGCCGTGCGCGTTTCCTCAAGGAATGGGCCCGCGCCAGCGTGGAAGCCGCCGGCGCCAACGGCGCTCGGCGTGCATGCGGCGGCTTCGGCTGGTGGGGTCAGCTTCATGCAGTGATTGCCTAGCACATCTTAGGAGGACCGCTCGCCACTTTTTCCGGGGAAGACCAAAATCCAGAGATAGACATCCAAGCAAAACGCGTTAGACCGCTGCCTCGCGTCGGGCCCGTAGCTCAGTGGTTAGAGCTGGCCGCTCATAACGGTCTGGTCGCGGGTTCAAATCCTGCCGGGCCCACCATCTCCGACCCGAAAGCACCCGCCTTGGCCGAAGCTGACCTCTCCACTCTGCCCGCAGAAAAAGCCGACCGCTACGCCGCCCTGGCGCGCGAGATCGCGGCGGTCCTCGACGGCGAGACCAACCGCACCGCGCGGCTGGCGACGGCGGCTTCGATGTTGCGGCAAGCGTTTGGGTCGCGGTTTTTCTGGTGCGGCTTTTACATGATCGATCCGGGCAAGCCGGAGGAATTGGTGGTCGGGCCGTATCAAGGTACGCTGGGCTGCCTGCGCATTCCGTTTGGCAAGGGCGTGTGCGGGCATGTCGCCGTCACGCGGCGCACCGAGATTGTGCCCGATGTGCATGCCTTTCCCGGCCATATCGCGTGCGACAGCGCCTCCAACAGCGAGATCGTCGTGCCGGTGTTTGAGGCCGACGGGCGTCTTGCCGGCGTTCTGGATGTGGATTCCACCCAGCTCAACGCCTTCGATGCCGAGGACGCCAACGGCCTAGAGGCGATCTGCGCGGTGCTTTTATAGCGCTTTTATGGGGCGCACTCTCGCGCCCGCTTTCAGGCGCAAAACCGTGTACACTGTTGCTTATATAGGGGTTTTTCAAACCTCGCCGCGCCTCTTCTTAGCCTGCCTTATGACCGACACAAACCGCACCACCGTAATCACGATCACCGATACCAGAACGCCAAGCGCCGCACTGGAGCCGTCGTCGATCGTCAAACCGGCCATCTTCATTGCGTCGCCTGTCATTTTGGCAGCAACAAAACCACGCCCACAGCCCTGAACCCATGCTTTCCCTGACGGGCGCACACCGGCCGCCGCACGGCGCGCTGGCGCAGGCGCCATCTTTGTAAACGAGACGGCCGCACCCGGAGGGAGTGCGGCCGAGATGTTCAGGCAGGATCCCCTTGCGGGGCAGTGTGGAGGGCGGCAAACGCACCGCCCTCGCAAGTCTGGCTTACGGGTGATAGGCCCGCTCGCCGTGTTCGGAGATGTCGAGGCCTTCTTCCTCGGTCTCTTTCGATGTCCGCAGCTGGCCGAGGGTTTTGATCAGGCCAAACACGATGGCAGACGCAACCGCAGCCCAGATGATCGTCACGCCAACGCCCTTCAACTGCGCGATAACCTGCGCCATCACATCGATCTGATCGCCGGGCAGATCGGCGTTGATATCGACTGTTTTGCAGCCGGTTGGCGTGCAGGTTGAGAAGTCGACGATGCCGGCGCCGCCCCACTCGGGGTTGACCAATAGGCCAGTGGCGATGGCGCCGACGACGCCGCACACCGCATGGATGCCGAACGCATCGAGGCTGTCGTCATATTTCAGCGCATTCTTGACTGCCGAGCAGAACAGGATCGCAATCGGCGAAGCGACGAGGCCAAGAATGATCGCGCCTGCCGGACCCGCAAAGCCGGCCGCCGGCGTCACCGCCACAAGGCCCGCCACCACGCCTGAGGCAAAACCCAGCATCGACGGTTTGCCGCGGGTGATCCACTCCACCAGGATCCAGCTGAACGCGGCCGCGGCCGTGGCCACGAAGGTATTGATCATCGCGAGGCCGGCATAGCCATTGGCTTCGAGATTGGAGCCGGCATTGAAGCCAAACCAACCCACCCACAGCAATCCCGCGCCGACCAGCGTCAATGTCAGCGAGTGTGGCGGCATCGGCTCATTGCGGTAGCCGGTGCGCTTGCCAAGGATGATCGCGCCGACCAGAGCTGCAATCCCCGCATTGATATGCACAACCGTGCCGCCCGCGAAATCCAGCGCACCAAAACCCCAGATCATCCCGGCGTCGGCGGCCAATTGATTCGCCGACTGGCCAATCGCGGAAGACGCGCCAGCCCACCACCATACCATGTGCGCGATGGGATAGTATGACAAAAGCGGCCACAGGACCGCAAACACGACAACGCCGGCAAATTTCATCCGTTCCGCCGTGCCGCCCAGAACCAGCGCCGCGGTGATGCAGGCAAAGGTCATTTGGAACGACAGCCACACCAGTTCCGGCAACATCACACCGGGGGTGAAGGTTTCAACTTCACTGGCCGGCGTCACGCCGCTGAGGAACAATTTGCCGGTCCCGCCGATGAAGGCATTCAAGCCGCCGCCCTCGGTGAAGGCGAGCGAATAGCCCCAAAACACCCAGGCGATCATCCCAATCGCCGTGACCACCGACACCTGTATCAGCATCGACAGCATGTTCTTTGAGCGCACAAGCCCGCCATAGAACAGCGCCAAGCCGGGGATGATCATCAGCAACACCAGAACCGAGGAGATGAGCATCCAGGCGGTGTCGCCCTTGTCCACCTTCTTGACGAGTCCCGACGCCGGCGCTTCAACGGCGGTGGTTTCGGCGGCGGCTTCTGCGGGCGCGCCGTCTGGCGGCGTCGCGACTGGCATCTCAGCAGCCGCTGCCGGCGCGTTGGCAAAGCCCGGCTGTGCTGTCAGCGTCAGCGCTGTCATCGCCATCAAGATCGCCAGACTGCCCGCCTTGACCCAACCGAGCCAATTCGTCGCCTGCCGATCCCTTCTGTCGTCGTCGCGCGGCCGAGCGGCCGCCCCCTCGTTTCGTTGCATCGAGAACATCGCGCTCATACCCCGTTACTCCCAAATCATGAACGCCTGCCAGATACGGCAGGCAGCACATCCGGTGATCATCCGGGCGCGCACTTCCCCGCTGCAATGCAACACGCACTGTTCTTCTTCGCAGGCGCCGCATTGCCTGCAATCGAGGCGCAAGAGTGCCCAGACCGCCCGCGAAAGCGGCAGATGCCCCGGCCGCAGTGTTCCTGAAACCGTCCCCCCGGCGCTTACCAGCGCCAAATTGCATGACGAAAAGGATCCACTGCCCTATATCAGCTGCCGGCTGCGTCTTTGCGCGCGCGCTTAGTGTTGGGGCCATGGCCTGTTTGAGCGAAGGAAAACGCCGGTGTCGGACAATCCATGCCTGTCCTGCTCCATCAACCAGGACTGTTGTTCCAACCTGCTTGGCCTGCGCCTTTCCCAGCGGGAGTTTGACGCCCATTTCGCCCATCACGCCGATGCGCTGACAATCAAACGCGATGGCGCGCATTATCAAGTCACCGCCAAGGCTGGGCCATGCCCCAACTGGCAGGGCCGCTGCACGGTGTACGACACTCGCCCGATGGAGTGCCGCTTGTACCCTGGTACCGTGTCGGTGGTCGCAGCTGTCGGCGATAATGCGATCGCCGTCGTCCATGACCGAACGCCCTGCCCGCAGAAAGCCTTGCTGCGCCCGAGCAATGCAGCGGCGCGCGCCTTGATTGAGGGCTTCCTGCGCGACATATATGGGCCTGATGTGAAAACCCACGTGGTCTTCGATGCCGGCGCGGGCAGGGCGGCCGCGGCGGCGATCAAGGCCGCAAACCGCCTGACCCGGCTAGCGACGTGATCGGCGCAAAACGCCCCCGCTCGTCACCGCAGGCGCGCCTGCGACACCAAGGCCCGCAACCCCGCTCTCGACCTGCGCGATCCCTGTTTCTCCATCGTTTGCACGTCCTCGCCCGATTTTCAGACCTTACCCTGAAAGAGGCCAACCCACGCCATGGATTGTGAAGTTCTCATCGCCGGCGGCGGCATGGCGGGCCTGACCCTTGCGCTGGCCTTGGAGCAGGCGGGCTTTGATGTGGTGGTTGTCGATGCACAAACCGCGTCGGCGCAACTTGCGCCTGGCTATGACGGACGCTGCTCGGCGATTGCCTTCGCGAATTTCCGCATGTGGCGCGCGCTGGGCGTGGGCGAGGCGATGGCGGCGCATGCCCAACCGATCGAGAAGATTTTGATCACCGATGGCGAAGTCGGGCGTGGCCCATCACCCTTGCAGTTGCTGTTTGATCAGGCCGAACTTGGCGATGCCGCCGCCGGCGAGGCGCTTGGCTATATGATCGAAAATCGCATTATCCGATCCGCCCTGATCGCCAAAGCCGAAGCAAGCCCGCGTCTGCGCTTTTTTTCGCCCGTGGCGGTGGAAAGCGCCATACCAGGTCTTGGTGGAATTGAAACGCGTCTCGCAGATGGGCGTAGATTGACATCAGCGCTGGTTGTTGCTGCTGAGGGGCGCAAATCGCGCCTGCGCGCGCAAGCCAAAATTCGCACGACCGGTTGGGATTATCCCGTCACGGCGATCGTGTGTACCGTTGCCCATGAAAAGCCGCATGGCGGCGTGGCGCACGAATACTTTTTGCCGCAAGGGCCATTTGCGATTTTGCCGCTGACGGGAAACCGGGCCAATGTTGTGTGGGCGGAAAAGCATATCGTCGCAAAGGCGCTTCTGGCATTGCCGGAAGCTGATTTCATCGCTGAACTGCGCTTGCGCTTTGGCGATTTCCTGGGCGCTTTGACACTAGCCGGTCCGCGCTTTGGGTATCCGCTGTCATTGCAGATTGCGGAACGCGCCACCGCTGAACGGCTTGCGCTAGTGGCGGATGCCTGGCACGGCATTCACCCGATCGCTGGCCAGGGGCTCAATCTCGGCCTGAAGGATGTTGCAGCGCTGGCGGAGTGTCTGCAAGACGGCGTGCGCCTGGGGCTTGATGCGGGCGATCCTGCGCTGCTGAAGCGGTACGAAAAGTGGCGTCGTTTCGACAATATGACGATGGCCTGTGCGACTGACGTTTTTGATAAGCTTTTCTCCAACCGCTTTGAGCCTTTGCAGCGCGCGCGCCGCTTCGGGCTTGCGGCAGTGAATGCGATTGCGCCGGCGCGGAAGTTTTTCATCACCCAAGCCGGCGGCGCGGGCGGCATTTTGCCGAAATTGCTGCGCGGTGTGCCGTTAAGCGTGTGAGTCCTGCACGATGCGTGCAGCCTGCGCGCTGACAGCCGCCAAAGCTGCATCCACCACCGCAAGATCGGCGCCGCGTTTGACGCCGTCCACCGTAAGCATGCGCCGCCATGCCCGCCCGCCCGGCTTGCCATGAAACAGGCCCAGCATGTGGCGCGTCATCGCGTGCAACGGCGTACCATTTTCAAGCTGCGCTGCGAGATAATCGCGATGGACACGCACCGCCGCTTCGGCAGTTTCATGCGGTGGGGCTTCGCCATAGAACTCGGCGTCAACGCGCAAGAGGATTTCCGGCGTCTGATAGGCCGCCCGGCCAAGCATCACGCCATCAAGCCCAACACTGTTTTCGCGCGCCTGCGCCAGCGTGGACAGTCCGCCATTCAACACGATCGTCAAGTTTGGATGCGCCGCCTTCAATGCCCGCACCAACGGATAATCCAGTGGCGGCACTTCGCGATTTTCGCGCGGCGACAAACCTGTCAGCCACGCTTTGCGCGCATGCACGATGAACACCGTACAGTCCGCCCGCGCGACCGCCTCGACAAAGGCAAAAAGCGCGTCGCGCGGCTCTTGATTATCGACGCCGATGCGGCTTTTCACCGTGATGCGTTTTTGCGGTGCGCCGGCCTGCATCGCGTGCACCAGCTCCGCCACCAGGGTCGGTTCGCGCATGAGACATGCGCCAAAGCGGCCCGATTGGACGCGATCGGACGGACAGCCGACATTGAGATTGATTTCATCATAACCGAAGGCGGCGCCAATCTCGGCGGCGCGGCGCAGCTTTTCCGCTTCGCTGCCGCCAAGCTGCAACGCCACCGGATGCTCCACTGCGTTGAAGCCCAAAAGCTTGTCGCGATCGCCGTGCAGGATCGCGTCCGCCGTGACCATTTCCGTGTACAGCAAAGCCCGACGCGTCAACTGTCGGTGGAACGCCCGGCAATGCCGGTCTGTCCAATCCATCATTGGAGCGACCGAGAAGCTGAATGCGTTGTTTTTCATAGGTTTTTGTAGCATCTTCAAGGCGTTGGGCACAAATTTTCGGAAGCCATTTGTGCCCAGATGTTCGCTAAAAATTCCGCATGTCGCCGCATGTTTTTGGGCTCCTTGTGCCTGGATTGTGCCCGCGCCAGGTGAGGTTGGACGCGAACCTTTTGGAGTGGCGCGCCGTGGCAAACGTCCAGAAACGCCGAGGCAAGTGGCGGGCGCAAGTCCGGCGGAACGGCCATGCGCTGTCCCGGACCTTCCATCGCAAGACCGACGCCGACGCCTGGGCGAGGGACGCCGAGCACGCAATCGACCAAGAGATCGATCCCACCACCCGGCGCATCAGCCGGAAAGACACCTTCGCGAGCCTGATCGACCTGCATATCGAAGACCTCCAGTCAGTCGGCAAGCCGCTTCGCCGCTCAAAGTACCATGTGCTTGAGCGGCTCCGGACCGAGATCAGGGCCACGCCGCTCGCCAATCTAACGCGTGAACGCCTGATCCTCTACGGGCGCCAGCGGGCCAAGGCAGGAGCGGGACCAGCAACGCTCGCGGTCGACATCTCCTTCATCGGCACGATCCTGACGCACGCCTCCGCGGTCCACGGGGTCGCGGTCAATGTACAAGCCGTGCAGCTCGCCCGCGTGGCGCTCCGGCAGCTCGGGCTTGTCGGCGCGCCCCTATCCCGCGACCGCCGGGTGAGTGAGCCGGAGCTTGCGACGCTCTTCCAGCATTTCGACAGCAATCTCCGGGCGACCATCCCCATGACCCGCATCATTCAATTCGCGATTGCGAGCGCGATGCGGATTGATGAGATCTTCCGTATCGAATGGAACACGCTGGATCCGCGCACCCGCACCATCCTGGTCCCCGACCGCAAGGACCCGAGACGAAAGGACGCCAACCACCAGCGCGTGCCCTTGCTGGCCGCGACCGGCTTTGATGCCTGGGCGCTCCTGGAGGCGCAGCGGGCGCTCCGCCTCAACGGCGCGCGATGCTTTCCCTATAATGCCAAATCAGCCGGCTCAGCCTTCCAGCGGGCCGTAAAGAGCCTTGGCATTCCCGACCTGCACTTCCACGATCTGCGCCATGAGGCCACCAGCCGCCTGTTCGAGGCCGGCCTGACGATCGAGCAGGCGCCGCTCGTGACCGGGCACAAGGATTGGAAGATGCTGAAACGGTACACCCAGCTTCGTCCCGAGGGGCTGCATGCCGTTCTCGCGAAGCGCGCGGTGGCGGAGGGATAGGCGCCACCGACATGCCCAGTTGCGATGGCCGCAACTTTGGCCCCTTATACGGAAGGGTAATCGGCAGAAATGGTGTTTTGGCTCAGAGAGTTAGTGCGTCGTCACCAGATAGCCGCGCCGTCCTGAACATTGTCCACCCCAGTCGTTCTTGTGCGCATTTAGCGTCGCGTCGTTCGTTTTCCGATTGAACTTCTTCTGACATACCGGGCACTGGAACACAGAGGTGAGCCCACTCGCACCGCCGCGCCGTTGGGTCGCTCGCGGCGCTGCATTGATAAAGCGCGATGATCGCGCCGGCTCTTTATAATGCGCTGGCGTGACACGAACCGGCCCCTGTGGTGAAAGCTCGATCGCGTAGCGCGGCACAAAGGATTGGTTGGTCACCGTAGCGCCCTCAATGCGGTCGATGCGAAGACTCCTGTGCTCATCGCGCGTTCGGTCGTGCGTATGAAGCAGGATGTCGCCCGCTGCGGTTTCGGCCAGCGAGTACGGCTCAACGGTACGGGTCGAGCGATTTCCCTTGGCATCGCGATACTGGATGTCGACAACAAGACGGTTGGCCGCCGCAAACCGGATGACCTCAATATAGGACTGCCGTTCCGTAGAGATCGGCAGGCTCAGCACACGTTCGCGAATGATGCGCTCGCCACCGCCGCCGCGATAAGCGGCTGGCACGATCGGAAGCTGGCCGCCTGCAAGCCACGCAAAGAACTCGGGGAGTGCTGCCCAGAACGCGTCGAGATCCGGGAGCGATGGCAGTTGATGCCGCAGCATGCTGTCCCACGATCCCAAGAGGGTCTCGCGGTGCGGCTCCAGTGCGGTGAGCGTCGGAATGGCTATTCCCTTGTGTTCGCACTTCTGGCGCAGAACATCGAGCATCACGGCCGGTGCCGGGCGTGCGTCTTCGTTTCGGAACAGGTTGATGACGTCATAGAGGTCGCGTGGGCGTGTCCGTTCGGCCAGCGCCCGCGTTTTCTCTGCGAACACCTCTTCGTAGGCGTAGCAGTTGGCGAAGATCCCGTCGGCGGGCGCGTCGGAATACGGATGGAAGACGGCGGCACGCACCGGCGCCAGCACGAGCCTCTCGTCAGCAAGCAGATCCAACTTGATGCGCGGCAAGCCACCGCTGTTCGGCGATACCGGTCCGCGGTAGGTGATCTTGCCCTCGCACTGCAATGAGCCGCGCGAATTGGGATAGATGTCGAAGTCCTGCTTATCGGCCGGCAGTTCGATGCCGGTGCGTTCGTAGACCCATTGTCCGATCTCACCGAACACGCGCTTTAAGAACGCTTCATCGAGATGGTCGGCATTCGTGATGGTGAAGTCGAGATCTTCCGAGAAGCGGTAGGTTTCAAAGAAGCACTTCTTCAAGCACGTCCCGCCCTTGAAGACCCACGTGTCTTTCAGATCATCGTGCGCATAGATGCCGGCAAGCATCCACCCGAGAACGTAGTCCTTCTCGACCACGTTCGGCTGCAACGACATGCGCTGTGCCATCTGCAGGATTTCACGTCTCTCAATCATGGCTGCGCGTCCCTGCCCAGGTGTTCGGCACCCAAAGGCGCCAGCGGGTGACGAGACGCGGCGACGGCGCATCAGGATCCAGCTTGGCGTTTCCTTTCGTCAGGCGCTCCAGACACGGCGCGACGAGAGCCGAACCCTTCGGTTCACGCTCAGCAAGGAAGCCGAGACGTTTGAACACGGCGCCGTTGTCGAGACGAGCGGCGTAGTCGATGAGCCGTGCGTCATTGCGATCCGCACGCTTGAGGTAGTTCTGAAAGCAGTCGGCGACATGCTGAATGCCGCCCCCCAATTCAGGATCGTCGAGCATGTCGATCAGTGTCCGATGCACGTCGGCGATGGCGATCCGGCTGTGTCCGCGCCAGAGAGGTGTCGTTCCGAACATCTTCCCCTCAGAAATGTGCTTGAGGCTAAACAGCGTGCCGTGCCGGCGCTGCGCCTTCCCGCGCACAGGTCGCGTCGTCATGACGACCACGTCGTTGAAGAGCTGCTCGGTGAGATCCCAGTGCTGCGCGGCGGTACGGCCGCTGATGAACGCAGGATCAAACAGCGCGGGCACGAGCACCCAAGGATCGGTGAGAACCAATGGATCCTCCAGGGTGTCGAGGCCAGCCGGCACGTAGCGTCCGCGTCCGACACGGCGCAGCCATCCCTGCTGCGTCCAGCGCGCGAGTGATTTGGCGGCGGCGGTGCGATCCATCTTAAGGGCGTGCATCGTCGAATCGACCGAGATGACGTCTCCCGCCGTGCGCACGACCTGCGCTAGCCGTCGGCGGCTTGCAGGGATCACGACATCAGCACTGGTAGCCTCACGCGCCACTTATTCCTCGTTTCTGCGAATTTCGGACAATTCAATGTACCACAGCGACGCAGTACATTACAATGCACGTAATTCCCTCTTTTTGGGTCTTTCCGCATATGGAATATCTCAAATCGGCAAAAAGTCTTCTCGTCTCCGCCATTGTTCTTTATGTGTTCTTTTTTGGCGAGGTGGGCATGGGCGAATACAGGGGTGACAAGACAACCAGCTTTCAGTCGCCGGCACAGGACTACACTGAGGGCGTGCTGGATCTGGCCACGATCCTCGATCAACGCCATGAGGCCACCAGCCGCCTGTTCGAGGCCGGCCTGACCATCGAGCAGGCGCCGCTCGTGACCGGGCACAAAGACTGGAAAATGCTGAAGCGCTACACGCAACTACGGCCCGAGGGCCTGCATGCCGTGTTAGACAAGCGGCGCGGAGGCGAGACCTGATCGACCATCCCCTCTTTTGGCTGGGACCGGACGTCTTCTTTTTCGGCCCTGTAACAAAATCTAGGTACTTGTATAT
>JBIKVO010000432.1:0-2926 GCA_044356795.1 Caulobacterales bacterium | reverse complement strand
GACATGGCTTTCCCGCGGATGAACAATATCTCGTTTTGGCTGCTGCCATTCTCGCTCCTGCTGGCGTTGTTGTCGATGTTTGTGCCCGGCCAGGGCGCCGATACGGGCTTTGGCGGCGGTTGGACGCTCTATCCGCCGCTGTCGACCACGGGGCATAACGGCCCCGCGATGGATCTCCTGATCCTCTCGCTCCATATTGCGGGCATCAGCTCGATCCTGGGCGCCATCAATTTCATCACCACGATCTTCAACATGCGTGCGCCGGGCATGACGCTGCACCGGATGCCCCTGTTTGTGTGGTCAGTGCTGGTGACGGCTTTCCTGCTCTTGTTGTCGCTGCCGGTGCTGGCGGGCGCCTTGACCATGCTGCTGACGGACCGCAATTTTGGCACGATGTTTTTTGAACCGGCCGGCGGTGGTGATCCGGTGATGTACCAGCACTTGTTCTGGTTCTTCGGACACCCGGAAGTGTACATTTTGATTTTGCCGGGCTTCGGCATGATCAGCCACATTGTGTCGACCTTCTCGCGCAAACCGGTGTTTGGCTATCTCGGCATGGCTTACGCGATGGTGGCGATTGGCTTCATCGGCTTTATCGTGTGGGCGCACCACATGTATACCGTTGGCATGGGGCTGGAGTTGGAGGCCTATTTCATTGCGGCCACAATGATTATCGCGGTGCCCACCGGCATCAAGATTTTCAGCTGGATTGCCACGATGTGGGGCGGTTCGATCGACTTCAAAGTTCCCATGCTTTGGGCGATCGGCTTTATCGTCATGTTTACATTGGGGGGCGTGACAGGCGTGGTGCTGGCCAATTCCGGCATCGATACGACCTATCACGACACTTATTTTGTCGTTGCCCACTTCCATTATGTGCTGTCGATGGGCGCGGTGTTCGCGATCTTCGCCGGCTTTTATTATTGGATTGGCAAGATGAGCGGCCTGAAATATTCTGGCTTCCTTGGCGGGCTGCATTTCTGGGTGACGTTCATTGGCGCGAACGTGATCTTCTTCCCGCAGCATTTCCTTGGCCGTCAGGCGATGCCGCGTCGCTATGTCGATTACCCGGAAGTGTATGCATTGTGGAATTATGTCTCGTCGGTGGGTTATGTGATCACCGCGGTTGGCACGCTGATCTTCGTCGCGATGCTGATTGACATGTTCCTGCTGCGCCGCCGGTCATTTGCCAACGCGCAGGAGAATAGAAACCCCTGGGGTGAGGGCGCGACCACGCTGGAATGGACCCTGTCTTCACCGCCGCCCTTCCACCAGTTCTCGGAGCTGCCGAAGGTCCAGGCGGACAAGCACCATTGATCGACGGATCAGGTGGATCGGTGGGGGAGGCCCGCGATCCACCCAACCGCGCGATGGATTTTGCATGGGCTTCAACACGGCCGATCCGTCGGTCCTAGGGTGAAATTCGCCGCACTCCATTGATCCAAGCATGCCTTGTTTGCATTGAGGCCGCATTGACTGACGTCCCGCTCACTGCCGCTCCACCGGCGACCTTCCGCGACTACTTCATGCTGATGAAGCCGCGCGTGATGTCGCTCGTGATTTTCACCGGTATCGCCGGTTGGACGGCTGCGCCCGGTGGCGGCAATCCGGTGCTCGCGTTTGCCGCGATCCTGGCGATCGCGTGCGGTGCGGGGGCTGCGGGGGCGCTGAATATGTGGTTCGACGCCGACATCGATGCAAAGATGCGGCGCACGCGGGCGCGCCCGGTGCCGGCCGGACGGGTGGACCGGGAAGAAGCCCTTGCGCTGGGTGTGTGGGTTTCCATCCTTTCGGTGGCGGTGATGTATCTGGCGGGCGGGCTTATGGCGTCTGCGCTGCTTGCCTTCACCATTCTGTTTTATATTCTGGTGTACACGATGTGGCTCAAGCGGCGCACGCCGCAGAATATCGTGATCGGCGGGCTGGCTGGCGCGCTACCGCCTGCGGTGGCGTGGGCAGCCAAAACCGGCGGCCTGACGATTGATCCGCTGATCCTCGTGGCGATCATCTTCATGTGGACGCCGCCGCATTTTTGGGCCTTGTCGCTCTATCAAAAGGGCGATTACGCCGATGCTGGCGTGCCGATGCTGCCGGTGACGCATGGCGCCGGGGAAACGCGTAAGCAGATCTTGTTGTACTCCCTGGCGCTTGTGCCGCTGGCCATGACGCCTGTGCTCACGGGGCTAGGCGGCGCGCTGTATTTGGGTGTGTCTGTCCTGCTTGGCGCGCTGTTTCTGCTGTTGGCGGTGAAGGTGGCGGCGTCGAAGGCTGGGGATGGCGATGTGGCGGGGCAGGCTGATCTTTACGCCGTTGCAAAAGGCGGCAAAGCGGCGCGCAATCTGTTTGCGTTTTCCATCGGCTATCTGTTTAGCCTGTTTGCGGCTCTCATCCTCGAGCACGGCGCCAATCTGTATTGGCCATTATCGCTGACCGCCTTGACCGGAGGCTCGGTGCGATGAGCCACGACGACATCCGCCCTGCCGACATCACGCCCCTCACGCCCGAGCAGGCGAAGGCGCGGCGGTCGCGCAATGTCATGCTCGCCGTCATTTTGGCCGCCCTGATGGTGCTGGTCTTCGTGATCACGCTGACGCAGTTAAAGGCCGGCATGTTCCAACGCCCGATGTAGGAGCGCGCCCGACCGATGAGCCAGACTGACACGAAATCCCCATCAGACCCCCGCATCGCCGCGATGCGCCGCACTGCCCTATCAGCTGTTGGGCTGGCGGCGGTCATGACGGGTATGGCCTTTGCCGCGGCCCCATTGTATGATTTGTTTTGTCGTGTCACCGGGTATGGTGGAACGACACAAGTCGCGCAGGCCGCGCCTGAAGCCGTCTTGGCGCGCACCATCGACATCCATTTCGACGCCAATGTTGCGCCCGGTTTGCCGCTGCGCTTCCGCCCGACGGAGCGCACCCAAACC
>JBIKVO010000431.1:0-2932 GCA_044356795.1 Caulobacterales bacterium | reverse complement strand
GTTCGATGACCGGTCTGAAGCGCACTGCTTCTTTGGCCGCCCTGGGCATGATGCTCGCTGGCTGTGTGTCCGCCAATGCGGGCGCCGACGGCCTCTATACCCGCCCGATCGGCAATGCGCCGGTCACAGCCAATCCGACAGCCTACAGCGCAGGCCTGGTCTGCATCGGCGATCACGCCCGGGCGAAAGGCGTGATTGGTCCGCGCGTCGCTGTCGGCCGCATCATCGACTATACCGGCAAGGTGGATGTCGAAGGCGGACGCCGCATCACGCAAGGCGCTTCCCTGATGGCGATCACCGCGTTCGCCAAAGCGGGCGCACGCCTGGTGGAGCGTTTTGATACATCGGTGAGCGAGCTGGAATTGCGCTACGCCAATAATCGCCTGATCTCAGACAGCGCCAACGCCCCGCCGCGTCCGATCACCGCCGGACAAGTTCCGGGTTCGGATTATTATCTGGTCGGCGGCATTACCGAGCTGAACTATAATATCCGCAGCCAAGGCATTGAAGCCTTTGTCGGCGATCGCGACGCAACCGACCCGAAAGGCAATTTCACGGGCAAAGTGTTCGTGATGAATATCGGGCTCGATTTGCGCCTGGTTGACACCAAGACGCTCGAAGTTGTCGACGTGGTGTCTTATCAGAAACAAATCATCGGCCGCGAAGTGCGCGCTGGCGTGTTCTTCTTCAACAACGACAACATCTTCGATCTCGGCGGCGGTGAGCGCGCGCTGGAGCCGATCCAGATGGCGGTGCGGTCTGGTGTTGAGCGCGCGGTCGTGGAAATGATGGCTAATCTCTATGGCATCAAAGACAGCACGGTATGTGCAGATGCGATCCGCGCCGGCGGCGACCCGCTGAGCTCGGCCAATACCGGCGGCAATTTCCGCGCAACCACCGCCCCGGCAGAACAAGCCAAGCGCCGCGTTGACGCCAATGCCTGGCACGATAACCGCGACGGCGCCATTCGCGGCCGCATGGCCCCGGAAGCCGCGCCGGCGACCACCGCGACACCCCCGTCGTCTGGCCGCCCGACATCGAACCCGGCAAACCCGCGCGTGATGGCCGATGCGCTGCAGCGTGCGCCGGGCCGCATGATCCAAACCGGTCCTGCGGTGCTGGTGGGCGCCACGAACGCCACCCCCGCCACCCAAGCGCCGTCCACCTCAGCCGCGGCGGCCGCCACCGCCCCGCTGCGCGGCATGGGCCGTTGATCCGAACACGGATCAACATGCCACACGCCTGACAGGAGTTTCATCCATGCGCATCATCAAAACCATTCTGGCGTCGAGCGCGGCTTTTGCCGCACTTTCCACCGGCACAGCATTCGCCCAATGCCAGCCCCCCCAGCCGCAAGGGCCAACGCCTTGCAACACCGGCGGACCACTGGCCGGCGGCGCCTCGGTGATCACCAATACGCAAACGCAAAATCACGATGTGCATGCCTGGTCTGACATGACCGTGGTGCATGTCGACCAGGTGGACGCCAATGCGGCCGCCAGCGGCAATCTGGCATATGTCGAGACGGACGCCGCCACCACCCGCATCGCCAATACACAAACCAACACCGCATCAGCCAGCGCCAGCGCCACGGTGGTGGTGTCCGGCGGCGCCGATCACATCCATGCCGGGGCCGCCGGGACCAGCAACGGCCTGACGGTCGCGACGTCCAACGCCGCCACCTATGTCGATAATCTGCAGGTGTCGCGCTGGGGCGAAAGCATCACCGCCAATGCGCGAACCACCGCCCGCAATGCCGGCGTGAGCAACACGACGGCGCAGGCTGTGGCCAATAATGTGGCGGTGTCGAGCGGCGGCGGTTGGACCCGCAATGATCTGCTGCACTATAACGCGTCCACCGTGACGGCGAACGCCAAAGGCGAATTGTGCTGCGTGGATGAGGGCGTCGTCGGCGCTGTCGCCGGCGCCAACACGATCACCATGGCCGGCGACCGCACCACCGTGATCCAGTCCGTCCGCCAGGACAACAGCGCCGCTGTCGCCGCCGTCGCCGACCTTGCCGTCGGCCACGCCGGCAACGCCACCGCGACCGCCGCTGCAAGCGCCAATGCGACGACCGTATCCACCACCTTCGCCCCCCTCACCACCCTCGCCCATCAAACCAATAGCGGCAATGTGCAAGCCAATGCCTGGCTGTCTGGCGGGACCTGGAACGGCCTCGGTTCGGCTTCGGCCTATGGCGTCGGCAACGCGCATGATGCATCCAACACCGCAGGCAATCTGACCAGCACCGTGTCGCAAACCAATTCCGGCACGATCCGGGCCTGGAGCGCGATCGCCGGCGACGGCGGCGTCGGCAATGGCGGCGGCTCGATCGGGACGTCAATCGCGATCGGCAACGCCAATTCTGCGACCCTGTGCACCCTGTGCGGCCCCGGCGCTTTGACCGCCGCCAACACCCAGATCAACACTGGCGCTGTCGAAGCGCTGTCGCGGGTGACAGTGGCGGGCGGACCGCGAGCGGTCTCGACCGCCTCAGCGACCGGCAATGCGGCCTCGTTCGTGGTTGGCGCGCCCGGCCACTGATCGGCCCGCCGCCCATCACCCGCCAACAGAGCAATGGACCAGACCAGCGCCGCCCGGGATCATGAGATCCCGGGCGGTTTGCGGATGCCGAAACCGCGCCCTTCCCGTTGACGACAGCGTAACGCCGCATCATGGTGCGCGCCGCTGAATTCCGGCCCGCACGCGGGCTGGCAAAGGTCGCCCGTATCCGGGCCGTGGAGGGTAAACCCATGAAAGTGATCGTGCCCGTCAAGCGGGTGCTTGATTATAACCTGAAGGTGCGCGTCAAGGCCGACCAATCCGGCGTCGACCTGACCAACCTGAAGATGTCGATGAACCCCTTCTGCGAGATCGCAGTGGAAGAAGCCGTGCGTCTGAAGGAAAAGGGCGCCGTCAGCGAGATCAT
>JBIKVO010000430.1:0-2934 GCA_044356795.1 Caulobacterales bacterium | reverse complement strand
GCGCAATTGGCCGACATTATCCGTCAGCGTTTGCAGTTGGGTGTTGCAGTGCATGTCGAGGGCGGCGGGATAATCGACGCCGCCATGGGTGTCGAGCGCGGTGTGCGGCGATGGGCGCGAACCGATGCAGCCATGCCACTGCGCCGTGCGGCAGCGCTGCACCGGGTTGGTGACCCTGCGTGTATCGCACTGCTGCGTGGTGGTGGTGGGGCAGGTATAGCTTTCGGTATCGCACACGCGGCGCGTGGTGGAGGGGCAGGGCTCACGCACGGTGGTGCATACGCGGCGCGATTGTGTGCACGGCTCGGTTCCGGTTTCCACCGGTTGCACGCTGCCGCACTCATAGGCTGTTCCGTCGCGATAGCACGTGCGCGACACAAAGCGGTTTTCAAGAACCGGGCAGGTGGTTTGATAGCTTTCGTTGTGGCAGCGTTGCAGATCGCACATGCCCTCGCCGGGTGTTGTCACAGTGCGGCAATTGACGTCGCGGGTGCAGGTTCCGCCGCCGCCGGTCACAGTGCGGCAATTGAATTCTTCGGTGGTGGTCTCGTTCGCCATCCAGCACACGACCGGATGATCAGGAATGTTAAATCCCGGCTCGCGGCGATTATCCATGCCGATATTCACATAGCGCGCAAAGGGCACGATGCCGATTCTGACATTTTCGCCGGTCATCAAGGTGTCGACCAGATCGCGCGCGGCTGTTTTCAGCGTCGCGATGCGATTGCCAGTCATAGAGAACGTGGTGTCCAGCACCAGCGCCAATTCCAGATCGCCGATTTCAGCTTCCACCCGTCCTCCGACACTGGCGGTCATGTGGTCCATGCCGAAGAGGCCGCCGAAATGCATCGCCACATTGCCCGACGCCTGGCCTTCAAACGCCCACGAGCCGGTGCGTTCGATGCTGACGTCGGTACTCGTCATGGCATAGCGATCGCCAAGGTGGGCGTGGAACATGGCGTTTGCGATGCGATCAATCTCGGCCTGTGTGGTGGGATTGGCGCGCCCCACCGCCAAAAGCGCGGCGTCCAATCCTTCCTGAATCGCCCGTTTGGCCGACCAAGCAAACACCTGATCCACCGCCAAGCCCACGATGGGCGCAACCGCAATCAGGACCACCGCCGCGACCGGCCCCAGCGATCCTGCCGTGTCGGCGCACAGCCTTTGGAGGGAGCGCAAACACTGGGCCAGCGAACGCATGGGATGCCTTTCTCGGAACCGCCACGGTCACAGATTTCGATTGAGGCCCTCGTAATTTTTCTGGTAACCGGCCCGTTTACGACATCCAGTTTATGTCCGATTTTATCGTCATGAAAAATTGCCGCCGCTTCGTGAATTTGGCGTCGTGTGTTTGGCGTCGTGTATTTGGCGTCGTGTGTTTGGCGACGCTCACGGCGATTGTTTCGACCGCGAAGCCAAACGGCTGCGGCCGCGCGCGGCGCTGGCGTGGCGGGGTGAACGCCGCCGCGCCGGTGCTCCCAAAAGCGGCTGTCGATCGGGATTGTCTAAATCAACCGCGCCATCGCAACGGCGGTATCAGCCATGCGGTTTGAAAAGCCCCATTCGTTGTCATACCAACTCAAGACGGAAACCAGCACGCCATCCATCACTTTGGTCTGATCGATATGGAAGATCGACGAGTGCGGATCATGGTTGAAATCCATGGACACATTGGGCGCCGTCGTATAGCCGAGCACGCCCTTCATCGGGCCGTCGGCGGCGGCCTTGATCGCGGCATTGATCTCCTCAATGGTGGTCGCGCGTTTGGCGACGAATTTCAAATCCACCACCGACACATTCGGCGTCGGCACGCGCATCGCAAACCCATCAAGCTTGCCTTTCAATTCCGGCAACACGAGGCCCACCGCTTTTGCAGCGCCGGTTGATGTCGGGATCATGCTCAAAGCGGCGGCGCGGGCGCGATACAGATCCTTGTGCATCTGGTCCAGCGTCGGCTGATCATTGGTGTAGGCGTGGATCGTCGTCATCATGCCGCGCTCGATGCCGATTGTATCGTTCAAAACCTTTGCCACCGGCGCGAGGCAATTGGTTGTGCAACTCGCGTTCGAGATCACGATGTGATCCTTTGTCAATTTGTCGTGATTGACGCCGTACACCACCGTCAGATCTGCGCCGTCCGCCGGCGCCGACACAATCACCCGCTTGGCGCCGGCCTCCAAATGCGCCGCCGCTTTATCGCGGGCGGTAAAAATGCCGGTGCATTCCAGCGCAATATCAACGCCCAAATCCTTGTGCGGCAATTCGGCCGGATTTCTGATCGCCGTGACGCGGATTTTCTTGCCCGCCACATGGATGAAGTCGCCGTCGACATTCACCTTAGCGGGGAACCGGCCATGCACGCTGTCAAAGCGCAGCAAATGGGCGTTGGTTTCCACGGGGCCAAGATCGTTGATCGCGACGACTTCGATATCCTGGCGGCCGTTTTCCACGACGGCGCGCAATATGTTGCGGCCGATGCGGCCAAAGCCATTGATGGCGACGCGGACGGTCATGGGGGGCTCCTGCACGGAAAGGGATGGTGGCGGGGCGTATAGCGGGCGGGGCCGATGGCGTCAAAAGTGATGCACGGCACTTGCCGCCGGCGCGCCCCTTTGTCAGGATAGTCCCGCTAACCGTGTGGAGGGGGAACGAGGCCATGCGCGGACGGGTGCTCACTTACAATGACGCGACGGGCGAGGGCTTGATCAGTGGCGACGACGGCGTGCGGTATTCATTCCGGCGCGTGGATTTACAGCAGCTTGTTATGGTCGGGCCCGGCACTGTGGTCGACTTCTTGGTTGACGCGGGCGTTGCGCGCCAAATATTCGTTTTGCAAGCGCCTGGGGCGGCGTCCGGCGGCCAATACTCGCCTGCCTATGGCGCAGCTGCGCCCTTCGAGAGCAGCAACGAGAATCTGTCGATGTGGGCCTACTT
>JBIKVO010000428.1:0-2939 GCA_044356795.1 Caulobacterales bacterium | reverse complement strand
TCCAATCGCTGCGCGCGGCGGGAAGATCACGCCAAGGCACATGCGTCTTCACCGACCACAACACCGCGTCGATGAATCGACGATTGTCGCTCCCGCTGCGGCCCGGATCGCCCGGCTTGCCAAGGCAATATGGAGCGATCTTTTCCCACTGGGCGTTCGTTAAAACCAAGCAAACCATGCAGAGCTCCGGAAAAAGGAGCTTGAATCAGTGTCCGCGCACTGTGTGAAACCTGATGATCAACAGGCCCTAGTCGACGCCAACATACGCAAACGGAGCCCAGGCTGCAGGGTGCGACAGCGCGGCGCCGGAAGCGTCGCGGCTCCTATCATCGCGAATCCGGGCCATCGCCTCGCGCACCGCATCGGCTCGCGAGCGTCCTTCATTGGCAATGGTCACGGCGGCCGTCGTCAAATCTGCAGCGGTTTCATCGCGAACCCGCCAATGCGAGACCAACAGCGATTTTGCGCCAGCGTAAAAGAAGGCGCGCGCAAGCCCCGACAATCCTTCAGCGCCCGCAGCGCCCGAGGCCGTATTGCAAGCCGACAAGATCACCCAATCTGCCCGAAGTGGAAGAAATGCAATTTCCGACGCGGTGAGCAGACCGTCATTGTTCGGATCCACTGGCATATCAACGGAAAGAGGCGGTGGCGTAAGCGCCAAAGCAGGCTCACTCAAGCCGAAATCACCCGCCACCAGGCCGTGCGTCGCAAACAAGACAACGCGGGCGCGCGCCATCGCATCAGCGCGCGCGCGGACATGCGCTTCGGTGGCGTCATGCCCCAGCAAAGCCGCTGCGGCAGGCGCCTTTAGCAAGGCGCGCACATTGACCACCTCAATCAATGTGCCAATCAAACGGGGCAGATTGCGCACAGCCTCGACGTCGGCAGCGCCCGCACGGAAAAAATTACCACTCGGTCCAATCGTGCGCGTCGCATCGGCAGCGCCCGTGAAAGCGGGATCGCCAACGGCGAACAAGGGATCAGACGCAACCGCCTGTTGCGCTTTGGCTGCGCGGGCGGTGCGCAGATGCGACACACCAGGAAGCACCGAGAGCGTGTGCTTGGCGCCAAGCCACCGCGTCGTGCGCAAACTTTCGGGGTCTGCGTCGCCGCTCGCCCCGTCCATCGGTGTTTCGGTGACAAGTGCAGCAAACGGTAAAGAGAGCAGCACGCCGTCGACAGACAAAAGCCATCTCGGCTTGTCAGCGATCACGGCCTGTATGGCTGGTGCACCAAACAGAACATCGTAAAGACGTTTGGCTCGCGCGCGATTGAAGCCATTGGCGTTGGGCGTTGACGCGGATCGCGTAGCACCGGCGGCGTCGAGCTCCGCGCGCATGGCGGTAACTTCGGCGCGCAATTGGTCGGGCTCAATATCGATATGCGCCCATGCAGAATCAGCCCGCGTCGCCACAATGATCGAACCTCGCCGCAAGCCTTCATGCGCATTTGGATTGCCCGCGGTGATGACAATCACTGCCTCGTCGTCACGCAAAAGCGCTGCATCGCCCGCACGCCCCTGCAACTGCGCCAGTGTAACCGGCCGCGGACGAAGCAGATCAAAGTAGCGCGGGTGTTCGCGCGAAATGCCGGCGAGTTCTGCTTGCACTGCCGCGCCCGCTGCATCTGCGCGTTGGCTTGCAGCAAGCAACGCGGCCTTGCCGTCTTCGCTGGAGTCGTTCGCCGCTCTCGTCGCGATGGCAAGCTCGGCGCGTCGATCGGCCAAAGCCTGATCATAGGCCAGCAAGCGCTTTTGCAAGTCGGCATCGCCGGCGGACGCGCGCACCGCAGCGCGCACAGAGGCGTCAGAGATCGCTGTCGCCTGGCCGGTTTGCACGCGTTCAAAAGCGAGTTCGATGTCTGTCGGCGAGGGACGATTGCCGCTTTGTCGATATGTGGCCTGGAGCCAAAGTTGCGTCAGTTGTGCGAGATAGTCGCTCTGCAACGCGCGGGCGCGTTGATCTTGGACTTCGATGCCGCGCCGCTGTGTTAATCCGATGACCTCCTCTGCTAAAGTGCGCGCTGGAGCCGTCTGCTGGGCTCCGAGTCGGGCTTGAATGAGGACGTTGAAAACGTACGAGCCGCTTGGCGTATCTGCCGACATGATGCGGCGTTGGCGCTCCAAAAGCGCTATGGCGTCTTCATATTTGCCCTGACAAACATACGCTTCGCCCAGGAGCACATTGGCGTTTACGGCTGAATCTGCATCAAGCAGGCCGAAGCCGGGCTGGCGCATCGCGGCAACAATCTCGCGCTCGGCCTGCGCGCACTGGCCCATGTGCCGCAAAGCATCCGAAAGATAGATTTGCGTTATGACGCGCGTGGCTGGCTTGATTGAGCCGATCGGCCTTGCATTGGCATTGGGAGAAAGAATGATGCGATAGAGTGTTACCGCTTCTGGCCGACGGTTTTGAAACTCAATTGCGATGGCTTTAGCCAGCATGAGCAGCGCCCATGAATCCCCTGACTGCGAAAGATCTCCTTGTTCAAGAATTGTGATCGCTTGCGTGCTAAACTGCTCGGCCAAGACAAAATTGCCAATCCGGCGCATCTGCTCGGCCAACTGCGCAAGCAACGAAATTGTAGCTTGAGACTGCCCCTGACCGTGTCGCTGGAGATACGCCAATGCAAATGTCGCTGCTGTCTCAGCTTCAGTGGCCAAACCGATACGGGCATACGCGGCGGCGATCCGCGTTAATGCAAAAGAATAGCCTGGAGTAAAGGCCGTGAGCATTGCACCGCGCGTTTTCAAACTTCTTTCTGCAACGCGTGCATCGTCAAACTGGCGCAATCTGATTGCACTGCTCGCAACAAGTCCAATCGCAAACACGGCATTGGGAGTGTCGGGGCCGTAAGTCTGCTCGCACAGCGCCTTGAGTTGCTGGGCAGCGATGAGGGTTGCTTGTGGATCGTTGCCTTCCGCATTGGAAATTGCCCTG
>JBIKVO010000429.1:0-2939 GCA_044356795.1 Caulobacterales bacterium | reverse complement strand
GGCTGAGATGTCTGCACGCGCGCAAATCGTCGCCAAACCCGGCTCGGTCCCGGCGTCGATTCCGTCGGCGAAAACGCCCTGCAGAAAGCTCAAGAGAAACGCTTCGCCTCGACCCTCCGCGATCGCTGCACACAGGACAGCAAGGCCGCGTTCTGCTGGCTTACCGACGGGGTCGACGATAGCGCCGAAGCGAAGGCCAAGGCGCTCAGCTTCTCGGTGTGCATCGCGAATGATGTAGAGACGCTTTTCCAGCGGAACGGGCAGCCCCCGCATCACCATCGGCAAGACGGGGCGCAGATCCAACGCAACGCCGGATGCCCTGGCGAGTGCGACGAGGCGAGGGACTGCGATATATGTGTAGGGGCTGCGCAGCGATACAAAGGCTTCGATCCGCCGTCCCGGTGGCGCGGTCGCGCGAATGCCTTTGACGTCCAGTCGGGCGACGAACGGTGTCGCACCGGGGTTTCTCGGCGCCAAGCGCTGTTCTAGAAACGCCAACCGATCGAGCCCCCAATACCACTCGCCTTCGAAATGGAAGACGCCGCCAAGGTAATGGCCCAGGCGCTGACGCAGGACGTCGCCGCGCGCGCGCGCCGGCGCGCCAGCACCCGTCGCGGCGGGCATGTCTGACCGGGAAACCCGCTGATCGCGCCGCCAGGCTGCCTCAATGGCGGCGGAGGTCCGTGTAAAGCTGTCTGCGCTCGTGCAGCCGGCGAGCGCGGCTTCTGCTGCGGCGATATCGTCTGAGCTTGGCGGCGTTTGGAATGTCGGTTCCAGGCCCAGTCCTTGCGCCAGCAGAGCTGCGTCGCCCAACCGCCAAGCCCCCAGCCGCTCAGGGTCTGGAGCGGCTGCGGCCGACGGCGGCGAAACGAGGAACGGCGCCACCGATACGCCATAGCTGTCCTCGAGATGAGTTAATGCGCGCGCCGCCAATGCGGAGTGAGGATCATCGACCTGATGGAAAAAACGCACGACGGGCTTTCGCCCGAGCAGGGTCCGGCGCGCGCCGGCGAGGGTGCGCTGAAGGTGTCGCAGGTGAGGGCTGGTGATCAGGCGCGGCGGCAGGGTTTTGAAGGTCATGACGCCGTCCCGGCAGTGGAATATGCGTGCGTCTGCGGCGGCGGACCGCGCAAAACGCCATGCTTCAAGATGGCGACAAGCGCATCGGCGTAGGCGTCGGCGACAGTCGGATCGCACAGGTCCAGCCCCGCCAAGGCTTTTGAATTGGCGGCCTGTGCAAACGGATTGATGGCGGCGTTCGTGGCCGCCAAAAACACAAAATGGGCAGGCGCGTCCGCGGCGTATCCCGCCTGCGCCAATTTCCGATAAGGCGCAAGCGCCAGGGCGTAGAGCGGGCGCAATCGCTGCTCTACCAGGGCGGCATAATGCGCGCCGCCAGCCAGCCCGGCTTGCATGACGAAGCCGGCTAAAGACGGCGCGCGCGCCGCCGCTCGAACACAGGCGCGTACTTGCGCCTCCATCTGCTGCACGGGATCGGCGGCGTCGACATCCGCAAGCGCGGACGCCATCGCCGCCCATATCGGCGCGAACAGATGATCGGCGGTCGCTTCCCACAAGGCGTCTTTGTCGCCGAAGAGATGGCGGATCATGGCGTGGGAGAGGCC
This sequence comes from Caulobacterales bacterium, assembly GCA_044356795.1. Taxonomy (GTDB): domain Bacteria; phylum Pseudomonadota; class Alphaproteobacteria; order Caulobacterales; family Aquidulcibacteraceae; genus JBIKVO01. The sequence goes on along the minus strand of JBIKVO010000429.1, from coordinate 1,314 downwards.
GGCGGCCTGGGCGATCTGACGCAACGAGGCGCCGGCGAAACCGTGCTGGGCGAAAAGCGCAGCCGCTGCATCAAGGATGCGGATGTGTTGATCGGTAGACGCCACGGCGCTCGGCCGGCGGCCGGCGCCGCGCGGCTTGGGCGGGGCCGTTGCGGCGTCCGGCCGCAAGGCTTGGCGCGACTGCGGTTTGCGTGGTGAGCGGGCCTTGGCTGGCACGGGCGCATTTCCTCTGGACAGCGGCGGCGCGATGACTTTACAGTCGTATAATAATGCGGTGGTCGACTTGCACACAAGATCAGGCGCAAAATCAGGCGCAAGCGCAAAAACAGGCGCAGAATCAGGCGCAAAATCAGGCGCAAACGCTCGATAAAGAGCAGAGCAAAGCGCCAAATACGCAGACGCAAGACAGAAACAAAAGAACCAAAGACGACCATGAGGCTAGACCAGCGCAGCACCGGCAAGCGACGGCTTGTCTAAACCATGTGCGCGCCGTCGCGCGGGGGCCTCTGCGGGAGGTGCACTTATGACGTCCAAGAAGTCGGTCTGGCGCGGTGTTGCAATCGCTGGTGTGATCGGTGTGTCTGTGTTGGCGGCCGGTTATGCCGCATTTGACCGCTGGTTTATCTATATTCCCGGCCTGATCCAGGATGTTCGCAATCCGATCGGCAAAAACCAGCCTGTCGTTTGGGAGGCGGGGCCGGATCAGGCGATGGCGGCAGACGCCGCGCGCGCGCCCAATATCGTTTTGATCGTCGCCGACGATTTGGGTTGGAACGATATCACACTGCATGGCGGCGTCGCGAACGGGACAGTGCCAACGCCCAATATCGACCGGATCGCCAAAGAGGGCGTCCGGCTCACAAATGCCTATGCCGCCAGCGGCGCCTGCGCGCCGTCGCGCGCGGCCTTGATGACTGGGCGTTATCCCACGCGCTTTGGTTTCGAGTTCACACCGACGCCGCCGGGCATGACGATGGTGATTCAACATACGGAGCGTGGACAAACAGAACGGCGCCCCTTTGTGCTGCATGATGTTGGCCAGCTTCCCGAGTTTGCGGATATGGCCGTTCCGGCAAGCGAAGTGACCATCGCGGAAATGCTGAAATCGCGCGGCTATCGCACGGTGCATGTGGGCAAGTGGCATCTTGGCAATACAGCCGGCGTCGATCCGCGCTCGCAGGGTTTTGACGAGAGTCTTGACCTGGCCGGCCTGCTGTATGCGCCGTCCGGCGCACCGGGTATTGTGGAGGCGCGCCAAGATTTCGATCCGATCGATCGCGTCAGTTGGGCCATTGGCCGCGCTGCTGTCACTTA
>JBIKVO010000480.1:0-2952 GCA_044356795.1 Caulobacterales bacterium | reverse complement strand
GGGATAGCGCGACTGTATCCCGACGCCCATTGGCGTGAACTGCGCGCGGACAACGATATAGGCGCTGTAGGCCAGCGGGTAGAGCGCCCAGACCAGCGGGGAAGTCCAGCGCAGAGCGCCGTGACGGGCAAAGATCGCCCACCATAACGGGGCCGCGATCGGTGCGGCGACATGATGGATCGTGTCGCTGATCGCATACCAGATCGTTTGGTGCGGCATCATTGACAGCAGCACATTGTAGACAACGCCCACCAAAACGATCCCCAGCATGATCCCGCCGATCACCAGCGGCGAAACACTGTCCGGTCCGCACCAGGCGAGCCGCGCAAAGATCAGGCCGACAAGCAGGCTGGTGATGATCGTGAACATCCGCAGCAGGCCCCAGATCGCCTCCAGGGGGCCTTCTCCCCGCTCCAACGCACCACTGAAATGAGGCCAGATGGCCCACAGGACGGCAGCCGCCAGAAGCCCCGCGGTGGTCCGCGCCCATTGTTCCTTGGTCATTGCCCGGTCGGTCCCGTTGCAAAGCGCAGGGTCCCGCCCTTGGCAAGGCGCCGGTGCGGGATGGCAATGGCCGACAGCGGAGATCCTGCGAATGTGAGGCTTGCAAGGCGCTCTGCAGTCCCGATCCGTTCGATCGTCAGTCCGGGATGGCCCGGCGCCTGAATATGGGCGCGCCGGACCAGAGGGATGCCTGCCACATAGTGTCCGCTGGCGGGCTGGACCGGATAGAATCCCAGCGTTGCAAAGACATACCAGGCGCTCATTTGCCCCGCGTCTTCATTGCCGATGATCCCGGCTGGGCTGTCCTTGTAGAAGTCGCGCGCTATCTGGGCCACCAGTCGATGCCCAGTCTCGGGGCGATCGGTATAGGCATAGAGCCAAGCGACATGATGGCTCGGCTCGTTGCCGTGCGCATACTGGCCGATCATCGCTTCCTGTCCGAGATAGGTCCAGCCCTGCAATGGGGCCAGCTTGAAGAAGAACTGGTCCAGCATGACGCGAAACGCTTCCGGTCCGCCCATGGCTTCGACCAGACCCTCGGGGTCATGCAGGGCAGGGGTCCAGGTGTACTGCCAGGCATTGGCCTCGGTATAGTCGCCCGGATTGTTGAGCGGTGAGGTTGGGGTCAGCGGGTCGAAGGGGGCGCGCCAGGCGCCAGTGCTGTCGCGGCCGCGCGAAAGACGGGTTTCCGGATCGATCAGATTGCGCCAGCTTCCGGCCCGCGCCGCAAAGCGTTCGGCGATCGCGGTCTTGCTGAGCAGGGCTGCCATGCGTGCGGTTGCGTCATCTCCAATGCCCGCCTCAAGCGTGCGCGAAACCGCCTCGCCTTCGGTCAGATCGAAGGGGTAATAGCCGAACCGGTCGAATGTCGACCACACGGAGCGGGAATAGTCTCCCGGATAGACGGGCGGCGCATCAGTGCTGGATGTGCGGACCATGGCGTCAAGGGCGCGCTCTGCGTCAAAGCCGCGAAAGCCTTTTGCCCAAGCGTCAGCGATCACGGGCAGCGCGGGCTCGCCGATCATGGCGCCGGTCTCGCCGCCCCAGATCGCCCATTTCGGCAGGCGTCCGGTGGCGTCTGAATGGTCAAGCATGCTGAGCACGAAGTCGTCGACACGCTCGGGGACCACGATTGTGTAGAGCGGATGGGCGGCCCGGAACGTGTCCCAGAGCGAGAGCGTGGAATAACGCTCGCCCGTTTCTGCGCGGCGCACCTGGCCGTCGGGGCCGCGCCAGCGCCCATCCACATCGCTGATGATGCTTGGATGCAGGAAGGCGTGATAGAGCGCAGTGTAGAAGATCCGCTTCTGTGTCTCATCGGCTTCGATGCGCACGCGGCCGAGCAAGTCTTCCCATGCCGCCTCGGCTTCGCGTTTGACGCCATCGAAGTCCCAGCCCGCGACAGAGGAGCGATTGGCTCGGGCGCCTTCGATGTCCACTGTCGAGAGGCCTGCTTTGGCGTTCAGTGTGCGACCGGGACCAAGATCGAAGCTGAGCAGGTAGCGCGGTGCGGCATCGCCTTTGCGTGGGGGCAGCACGCTATGTTCGGCGACTGGATGGTCGAACTGCAGGCTGAACGCGACGGTGCGTGTGGTCCAGTTCGCGCGCAGCATGACGCCTTCGACCCCGTCGGCGGTCACCTGCGAGCGCTCGGACTGGACGGGCTGGGCGTCAGTCTGGAAAGTCAGACCGTGCTGGAGGTCGACCAGAACATAAACGCGGCCCGGACGCTCGAATGTGTAGCGGTGCAAAGCCGTACGAACACCAGCCGTCAGCTCCACACGAACCGCATTCTCGTTGAGCGAGACGGCATAGTAGCCGGGCGCCGCGACTTCGCTTGCCTTCGTGTATGTGCTGGCAAAATCGTCACGTCGGGTCTGGCTCGGCTGCACGAGCACGTCGCCGAGTTCGGGGATGCCCGTGCCGCTTGCCCGCGTCTGTGAGAAGCCGAGGATGTTCGGCGCGCTATGCTGATAGCCGGATGTGAACGCCCAGCCGGTATTGGCATTATCAGGTCCCGGCTGGACCATGCCGAAGGGCATGCTCGGCCCCGGAAAGGTGTGGCCTGTGCCATCCGTGCCGATGAAGGGATCGACGAAGCCGATCAGCCTGGTGTCGGCGCGCGGCGATGAGAGGACAAAATAGGCGATTGCCGCAAGCGCGGCGACCGCGAGCGCCGCTAAAGAATGACGACGTCTCAGACGCATGGCGTCTCCTTTTGGCCTGCTGGTTTGGCTTGGGGGTCAAAAACTTGCTTGAAGCGGGTCTCGGCGAGATGTGAGAGCGCAAGTGCATCGTCGAAGCGGTCATGGGAGTCCGGCTCCTCGCCGTAAGCGATCCATTGACCGTCTTCTGTTCTGGCGGGCAGGAGTTCAGGTGCGCAGGAGATGGTGAACCGGCCATCGAGCGTGCTCAGCGCTTCGAAGCAGAGATCGAGCGCTGCAATAT
>JBIKVO010000427.1:0-2959 GCA_044356795.1 Caulobacterales bacterium | reverse complement strand
ACGCGCCCGAAACACACCAGGCTGTTAAGCATGTGTGCCGGCACGCGGGCGCGGCTTTCGCCCTCCACCTCCATCACGATGTTCTCGCCGTCCTTGCGCAGCCATGCGCCGTCGGTAGTCACGTAAACAGTGTTGAGTTGGCGGCGCATGCGTCAGGGCTCCTTTGAAACCTGCTGGCGCAGCCAGACTTCAACATCCCGCCCTTTTCCGAGCAGCTTGGGTTGGCATAGCTCGATTAGCGAACAGGCGTCGCAGCGTTTCGCCAGATAGCTCGCCGTTGGTGTTCGCCCCTCGCTGATCATCTCGCGCGTCGCCTGTATGGTCTCCAAGGTCAGCTGACGCAGTTCGTCGTCGAATATCACCGCCTGCCGGCGACGGGTTTGCCCATAAAACAAGGCGCCTTCGGCCACCCGGCAGCCGAACATCGCTTCCAGGCACAGCGCCTGCGCGCACAGCTGTACTTCGTCGGCGCGGTGGGCCTTGGGGCGTCCGCGCTTGTACTCGACCGGCACGGGATGCTCGCCCCCATGTTCCGCCCTAAACTCGACGACGTCCGCCACCCCGGCTATGCCCAATGCAGCGCTGGACAGTGGCATTGCGGTAACTGTGCGCACACCACGGCGGCGCTCGATCTGCGGGGTGTCCGCACGGTCGTGCAGCAAGCGCCCTTCCGCGGTTTGGCGGTTCTCGGCCCACAGGCGCTCGACGTGGATCAGGGCGCACTGGCGGGGACAGTAGAGATAGTGCTGCAGCGCGGACAGGGGCACGAGGTAGTCGGATTCCTCCATGCCTCGCCCCTGTTCGCCCGTGGCCGTAACCTACAGCAGCTCGCGCACGCTTACACCCTTGGGTATGGCTTCCGCATCGACGTGGACGCGATAGTCCACAAAGCTGCGCGCGGGATGGTCTTCACTGCCGTCAGTGCGCCGCACCTTGACCGCGTCGAACAGCTTGTGCGCCGGGGCGTTGCCCATGGCATTTTCGTGTTCAAACACGATCAGCTTGCGCGCCGCCATTTCGCCACGCGCTGCGGAGCGGTCATGCTCGAACATATTGATGAGCGCGTTCCACAACAATTGCAGGTCTTCATCGGAAAAGCCGGTTCGCTCGGCCAGCTTGGCGGAAACAAAGCCGTGGGCGCGATACAAGCCGTAGGGCAGGATGTGCTTGCGCCCCATGGTGCGGTTGTCACCGCTTTGCGCTTCGGCTTCCTTCTCGGTAGTAACCGCCATACGGGTAATGGAAATCTCCAGCGGTAACACTGGCTCCACCGAGGTAGCAAAGGCCATTTGCACCGGCCCGCGCACTTGGCCGGCGTTGACGCCGGTCGTCATCACGGCGCCGAAGGTGCGCACGTCGAAGAAGTTGGCGCACATCCAGGCGGTGATCTTGCGCGCGTTAGCCTCGTCCTTGGGCAGCCTCTTGTCTTCCGGCTTGATCTCGATCGCGTCGTAGGCCCGCTTGTGCTGGTTGTTGAGCACCGCCTTTTCCTGCATGTAGATGGCGAAACCGGGCGAACCATTCTTGTCCAAGGTAACGAAGTTGCGAATCTTGCGCTTTAACGCAACGTCGGTCACCAGACCGCAGTTGGTTTCCGGGTCGAGGCGCGGCAGGTTGCCGGCGTCGGGATCGCCGTTGGGATTACCGTTAATGACGTCGAACAAGTAGACGAACTCGTAGCGGTGGGCGATAGCGGTCATTGGTCGGCTCCGTGGGTTTCGATGTCGGTAGGTTCGGCGGTTTCATCAATGGGCGCGGCTCCTGCCGCGTCGCGGCGCGTGAAGTAGGACTGCGACTGGTGGTAGTAGCCAATGGCAAAGCGGCCCTGGTCTTCGATTTTTAGGCTGCGTGGGAACCGCTCGGGCAGGCCGCCGATGATTTCGCTAATGTCCTTTTCGAGGTTCACCGCCTGCCCCTTGCGCTCCTTGCGCAGCTTGCCGAGGTGGTTCTGGGTGCTCCGTAACAGCATCGGGAAGATCGAGGCCGGCGTGGCCGATGCCGCACCGTAGAAGCGGTCGCGAATCGTCGCGTTGACCTGAGCGCCCAAAGCGGCGCGCTGCGCGTTCTCCAGGACTGCGAACAGCCGCCCGAGCAGGTAGCCGGGCTGGGTGGATTGCTTGTCGAGACTCACGGGTATCTCCTCCTCGGATGTACGAATGTCCCGGCGCCGCTCGCGCGCCAGAACGCCCTTGCACAAGGCCACGCGCAGGCCGGAAATGTCTCCGTCCGCCCGAAACCGCATGATGGTGTTGGCCAATAGACTGCGCGGATACGGCCCCCCGCTGAGAATGGAGCGCATCGTCTCGCCGATGACTATATTGATCGCGTCGTCAGCCTTGGGTTTGGCGCCCTCGCGATGCGGCACGGTTGCCAGCACCAACCGATAAACGGACGGCGCGTTGCGCCACGGCGGTGGCTCGAGATGCAAGTCCTCCGCATGCTGGGCGATGCGACCAGCGAGCACCCCCAGCGTATCCACCTGCCAGAAGCGGACCGACAGGCGCGACGCGTTGGGCGCAAGGCCCAGCACATACATACGGGTGCCGGACTCAAGATTGGGAGCGAGGTCCGACACCGGGCGGCCCTTTGCGATGCGGTCTAGCACAGCACGTACCCGCGCTGCCTCCGAGGCATCATCGCCAGGCGGGTTGAGCAGGTTGGCAAACAAATCCTCGGCCGCGCTTGCTTGCTGTGCATCGGCGGCTTCGGCCCAGAAAACTACCGAGGCGTCGCCCACCTGCAGGCGCTGGCGATTATGTTCGCCGCGGCGTAACAGATAGTTCAGCGCTGTGGTGTAGGCAAAGGCGGCCGGCTCGGATATCGGCGCGTTGTCGCCCTGGCTCTTGGCATAGGACGTAAAGGCGTCGAGATTGAAGGAGACGATGCGCGCGCCCGAACTCTGCGCCCCGTTCACGCCCTTGATCGCGGGATGGAGGCGAGCGACGGGTGCGACTTCGCC
>JBIKVO010000426.1:0-2964 GCA_044356795.1 Caulobacterales bacterium | reverse complement strand
GCTCAAAATTGGTGATATGGTTGAACGGCGTGGCCCCGTTGGCGCCAATCCCAATTAATTGCCAGGAGCGCGAACCGGTGAGGGCGGCGAGGGCTTCAAGGGCGCCCGACCACGTATCGACGCCAAAAGCAGCTGCATGAAACCGTTCGGCCAAATCGAAGATTTCAGCGTCATTCGTCATTCGAACCGCCCTTAAATCTGCATCCAGCACATGAGCCTACGCCGCTGCGCCGCATTTTGTCCAACTGATCATTTCCCATCTCTGGCTGCTAGGGCGCGCGCATCATCAAAACGGGTGATGCGGCAGTTCTCATGCGAGATTAGCGCTGTTCTCTGCAATCGTCGCAGCCGCGAAAGATTGTTCCAATCGCTGAAGCTTCAAAGTGCAGGAGGCGTAGATGCACAACACGAAAAACGAAAAAAGCCGATTCCCATTTTCGCAAAGGCAATCCCAGTCTTGATCGGTGCGATCCTAATGGCTGCGCCAGCGGCGGCGTGGGCCGCGAGCATTGCTGCAAGCGGACATTCGGTCGTGAGCGAAGCCTCCGCATGTCAATCTGCAAAAGGCGAGGCAAGTCGATTTATTGTCAACCGTGGAGCCGAAGTGGATTACTTCGAATCCTGCCAGTGCTCCGCCAACCGGAGTGAGGTCACCAACGAGATATCGAGCTGGATTTGCACAGTTAACGCACATTATGAGCGCCCGCGACCTCGACAGCAGACCTATGTCCCGCCAGTTCAACAGTATGCGCGCCCCAACTACGTGCCGCCCGCAAATGTTCCGCGTGGGCCGCTGGTGCTTCCTGGGGCCCGCTGACGAAGGTTGAACAGCCGTAAGCCAGTGCAACGAGGACACACGCTCTTTGCCAAGAGGGTGTGTCTTCGCGTATGCGATGGGGTTTGCTGCGGATTGCTTCGTGCGATAGCCTCCAACGCAAACGCGGAGAAACACCTATGCGCTATCGCACCCTCGGTCGCACCGGCCTAATCGTTTCTGAACTCTGTCTCGGTACGATGACGTTTGGCGGAGCTGGCTTTTGGAAAGTCATCGGCGGGCAAACTGTTGATGAAGCCACAGAGCTCGTCAAAGGCGCCTTCAATCGCGGTGTGAATTTTTTTGACACCGCCAATGTCTATGCCAATGGCCTCTCGGAATCCTATCTCGGTCAGGCCATCGGGCGACTGCCGCGCGATGAGATCGTCATTGCGACCAAGGCGCATGGCCGCATCATGATGGATCCCAGTGATCCCGTTGCGGCGCGCCGCAACAGCGCGCGCAACACCAGTGGTTTGTCGCGCAAGCACCTGTTTGATGCCGTGGATGCAAGCCTGAAACGTCTGGGTACAGATTTTATTGATCTGTATCAGGTGCATGGCTTTGATCCAATCACCCCGCTGGAAGAAACATTGGAGGCCCTTGGCGATATCGTGCGCTCCGGCCGCGTACGGTATCTCGGCCTGTGCAATATGGCGGCGTGGCAAATCACCAAAGCCTTGTGGATTGCCGATAAGCTTGGCCTGCCGCGCTTTGAAAGCTGCCAGATGTATTACACGCTCGCCGGTCGCGATTTGGAGCGGGAGATTGTGCCGCTTGCTCAAGATCAGGGCCTTGCGATCTTGCCGTGGAGCCCGCTTGCTGGCGGCCTGCTGTCAGGCAAATTCGCGAAAGGTCAAGCGGGGCCTCATGATTCTCGCCGTACCACGTTTGATTTTCCACCTATCGACAAAGACCGCGCTTTTGCGTGCGTGGATGCGATGCGTCCGATGGCGGAAGCGAGGGGATGTTCGCCCGCGCGGATCGCGTTGGCTTGGCTGTTGCATCAGCGCCATGTCACCAGTGTTATTATAGGGGCGAAAACCATGGATCAGCTGGATGATAATCTCGCCGCGGTTACCGTAAAACTCACGGCGGAGGAGTTGTCCGCGCTGGACCAAGTCTCTGCGCTGCCGTCGGAATATCCCGCCTGGATGCTCGCGCGCCAGGGCGGCGATCGGGCTGGCCAGGTGTCGTGACGGCGGGCAAAGCGCCCTCCTGTAAATCTGGGATTGCCGAGCCTGCGAGGGCGGCCCGACTTTGCGATGAGGCCGATTGGTTGGCGAACATTAACCACCCTTCCGCCTTGCCGTGGCGCGCGGCTTGCAGTAAGCGCCTCTACTCCCAGCCGCCCCCAGCCCAGGGGACCCCTCCGGAGAGGTGCTAGAGTGGCTGAATAGGCCGGTCTCGAAAACCGGAGTACTCGCAAGGGTACCGAGGGTTCGAATCCCTCCCTCTCCGCCAACTTGCCGTTCAAGCGCTTGTTTTTCTTGGTTTTTTTCGAGCGCCCGCCAGCTCTACCCCACCAATTCCAGTCGGTTTGCTCGGGGTTTGCGACACATGGATGCAGGGCGGGTTGTTTTCTTCGAGGTCGACTCGACGGTTTCTCAGATGCAGTGTGCGCCCGCTTCAGCCCCGCCCCGCATGTCCAGCGATCCGTGTTGGGTGCGCTAAAGGTGATGTGCAGCAATAGAGACACCCACGCCGCGGCATGAGCCTAAGGACGAAGGACTGCGGCGCTGCCATTATGGGGCCATCGCGTGGAGGTGTGCGATGTTGCTCAAATTGACCGCCGTAATGCGTGAGACTGCGCTCAGCCGGTCCTCGATTTACAACGCCATCCAGGAAGGGCGTTTCCCGCGCCCCGTGAAGATCGGTAAGCGCGCGGTTGCGTGGCGTGCCGAGGATATTGCTGCGTGGCGCGCTGGGCTTCCCGAAACCGCCGCCATGCCGAGCAGAGATCGGCCGCTGTCTCCTCAGCGCTGACCGCCATCCCAAGGGGGACTCAACAATCACGTTGAACGAACCAGGCCATTTCCGCCGTCGAATGATGGAAGGCCGAGACTGAGAAGGGCGTGGGCGCCCTTCGGGCGCCCGAGATCGAGATTAAATCGGTGCGCGATTTGGGCATTGGGACGACGCAGGGGCCG
>JBIKVO010000425.1:0-2975 GCA_044356795.1 Caulobacterales bacterium | reverse complement strand
AGCTTGAGATAGGCGCAGACCATTGCAAGGGTCCACCACTCGTCGTTGATCGGATTGAGCATCGATGTCATGGGCTGATGATGCCGCGCTCTCACTCCCAGAAAAGAAAAAACAACCAATAGGGTCTTGTATTGAGAAGTAGAGAGGGCGAGCACCGGGCAGCCGTGAGGCATACACGGCGAAAGGAGAAATATGTCTCATGTTTTGGTCCAGGTCGAATACAGGTTGTAGGGCCAGATAAAGACGACGACCTGCGGCCGTCGCAAGTCGCTGCCCCACACGGTCTTTTCGCGGGTCGTGGCCGCGAGTGCGGGTCGCGCCACGACCCGCGCAAACGGGTCGTGATGACCCGCGCGGTTTTGGTGTGGAGATTAACGCCCATTCCCCGAACGCACGTAAATGGATCGCCAAAGGGCCCCTGCGAGACTCACCAGAAAAGGCATGTGCCTTTCGCCGGCCCGTCCGCGCATTCCCCCTTCCGGCGCGACGCGGCCGGCTGCAAGGGAAGCTTCGCCGCGTGCCGCGCCCTTGCCGCCAGCCCCAGCGCGCCGGTGATCCGGGGTGCGCAGACGGCTCCGGAAAAGGCAGCGGCTACGGAGAGGGCGGCTGGCTCGAAACTGGGGGATATCGCTCTGATGACCTGCGCGTTAGGGGACGCCAGTTGGCCCAGAGAGGTCATCCGGCACAGCGGCCGCGGGTGATCTCTACACTGGTAGGGCCGCAAGCGCGGCTTGCAAAACGGGATCGCTCGATGGCTCGACGATCGGCGTTTGGATCGCGATGTCCGGCGTAACGCCTTGCACGCGTTCGTCGCCGTTGGGGCGGATGATGTAGGCTTTTGGGAAGCCGACCGAAACGCCAGTGTTTGGCAACACGAACCGTTCCATCGATCCGTACGTGGTGGCGAGATCGGCCGTCGGCTCGCCCATCACACTTGCAAAGCCATAGTCTTGCACAAGCGCGGCGACCGCGACGGAATTGGAATAGGAACGGCGGTTCACCAATACGCACACTCGACCCTCGAAGCGTGCACTGTCGCGTGGCGCGACTTCGGGTACCTCGAAATGGACGACCTCCCCCGGCGAAGCGCTGGCGTAGGCCAGCGCGAAGCGATGGCTGGGGCCGTCTGGCGGCTCCGTCGCCAGACGCTCGGCATTCGCGGCAATCGCTTGCACCGACACACGCACTCGGAAGTCGGAGCAGAAGCGGAATGGGCGTGTCGCGAACCAGGCGACCATGTGATCGCTGAAAGAGTTGTCACCGCCAGGATTGTCGCGGAGATCGATCAGAAGATGCGTCGCACCCGCGGCGATGAACTGCGCGAATGCACCGTCGATGAAGGCGTGAAACAAACGAGCATCATACGTGTCAGCGCCATCCTTTATGTTGAGAAACACGCCCGGCCGGAGATAGGCAATACCCTCTGGCAACATGCGCGCGAGACGTTCGCCTGGATTGATTTGGAGCGTGGTGGGCCCTGCGGCCGCGTTGGCGCGCATCTCGGTGCGGTTCAACGCCGGGGCGCTGGCGCGCACTTGTCGCCCATCGGCCTTGCGCACGCGAAGCACGAACTGCTCGACCTCGCCATACTCTAGCCAGAGCAAGGCGCTGAACTGCGGCTCTACAAGCGCGCCGGCAAGGTAGTCGTTGTCGGCGGAGACGTTTTGGCGCAAGCGAAATAGAATGTCCGCGATGGGCTGGCCAATAAGCTCCTCGATGGCGTCGCCCGGCTCGATCGGCGCGACGGCGCTCAGATTTTGCACGACGAAGACGGCGCCTGCCTCAATCCGCACGATCAGGGGGAACGCTTTGCCGCCGGCATCACGGAATGCGCCGAACGCTTCGGGGAGAAAATCAACGCGTGCGTGCGCTACTCGGCCTGTCGCGGCAAATCGCTGGAAGCGAGCTCTAGTTTCAAACAGCGTGAGTGGGCGATCGAGTGAGGCCAGCATGTCGCGAAACAAGCGATCCATTTCGCTACGGGGCGTCTGCGCGTAGAGATCGAAGTGCGCCTGTTGCAGTCCTTCGTAGAGAGCTGCGAAATCGGCACGCAACGCGGCGACGGAGAATGGCTGCGCCGCCTGGTTGGAAATGAGGTCCATGCCGCAAGCTGGGCACCGGCCGGGGGCGTCGAACTCGTGACCATCCATGGCGCAGCCGCAAGGGGGACAAATGAACCGGGCTGAGGGGCTGTGCGCGGTCGATGCGCAACCGGACGCCGCGCAGGCGCAGGTGAATGCAAGTGCGCCGCCTACCAGCGCGCGTCGTGAGGGGATGATCATTCGGTTCGGCTCCGCGCTGAGAATCGGCGCTGATATTCGCTCGGGTTGAGACGGAAACGCTTCTCGAAGGCGCGCCTGAATCCGTCCGGTGTTCGAAAACCGGTCATGTGCGCGACCTGATCCACCGAAGCTCTGGGCTGACTCAAGGCCGCGCGGGCCGCGTCGAGCCGCAGACGTGCGATGTAGTGAGCAGGCGATGCGCCAAGGGAGGACGCGAAGAGACGGGAGAATTGCCGCTCGCTCAGGCCCGCGCGCTTGGCGAGCGCGGCGACAGAAAGATCGGCCGCTAAGTTATTCGCAGCCCAGGTGCAAACGCCAGAGAGCCTGTCCGCCGCCGCGACCTGGAGTTTGAGCGGCTCGGAGAATTGCGCCTGGGCGCCGGTGCGCCTGAGGAAGACGACGAGTTCGCGCGCCGCCGCGGTCGCCACGCGCGCGCCGTGATCAAGTTCGATCAGCGACAACGCGAGGTCGACGCCGGCGGCTATGCCGCCGGACGAAGAGTATTTGCCGTCATTGATGAACAGCGCGTCGGGCTCCACTTGAACGCGCGGATATCGCGCCGCGAGGTCCCGCGCGAAACGCCAATGCGTGGCGACCCGTCGTCCGTTCAGCAAGCCGGACTCAGCGAGCGCGAATGCTCCGGTGCACACGGAAGCGATGCGACGGAACCGGCCGTGATTGGTTTTCAGCCAG
>JBIKVO010000424.1:0-2979 GCA_044356795.1 Caulobacterales bacterium | reverse complement strand
TAATTCAGCATAAAAAACAGTATGTTGCGGCGCAAAAATCTCCAACACCCTGTTGTTATTCAAAGAAAAAAGCGTCCTCACGGTCCTCTTCTGGCACCATTGACCACCTAAGTCGTTGATTTTATTGAAAGGCGTTGAACGGCAAGGGGTTTGCATGGCCCAGGAGTACAGAACTCCGGTACAGAACCATGCCTCGAACGACGACGCTTTCGCGGGACAAGTCCTCCGGATCGTGGAGGGCGCGGAAGCAAATTCCACCGACCATCCGCACGGCTTACGCGGCCACTTTTGGCCGCTCGCACGAAGAGAAGTTCTCAAAGCCGGCGACGCTTTCGGAGCGTGAGGCGCGGGTCGCCTTCGCCGATTGGCTGGCAAACGTCGAAGCCCGCATCGCCATTGTCAGCGCTCAGTTGAAGGACGACGGGGTCGATCTGCCCCATGCCCAGGCCCACGCCCTGGCGGGCCGCTGGTACCGCTGGAAGACGGCGCTCCACAGCGACGACCCGGGCTCTCCACAACGCTGGGCGGACGAGATCCGGGGGCTCACCGCTGGGATCCGGGACCTGGTGCCGGAAGCCGATGGCGGGCGGCTCCGGGGCGGCCCGAGCGAGGGCCATGCCTCGACCGCGTCATTCGAGCGCTTTGAGGACCTGCTCGACAAGCTCAAGACCTCCCAGGCTCAAGTGCTGAACAAGGTCGCCGATGCGTCATGGGCGGCGGAGTTCCTGGCTCAGGAACGGGTGTTCTTGTCCGCCGCAGGACGGCGGCGCTTCCTGTGCGCGCTGGTCTATGAGCTCGTGGCGGTGAACGCGCTCCTCGCGCGCCGCTCGATGGGCGACTACTCGCCGGACCCGCGCCCCGCGCGCTTCCCTGCCTGGAAGCCGCCGGCGCCGAACTCAGGGGACGTGGGGGCTCTACAAGGCGTGGTGCACCGCCAATGAGGCGCGCACGTCGAACTCGACCCGGGCTCGCTGGATCACCGTCTTCCGCGATCTCGAACGCTTCTGGAAGGGCCGCGACGTACGCGCTTTTACAGAGGAGGTTGCCCTTCGGTGGCGCGACGAACTGCGCGCCGGCGGCGACAAGCCCGAGGGCCGCACCGACAAGACCGTGAACTTCCAATATATTGCCGCCGCCAAAGCCGTCTTCGCATGGGCGGCGCGACCGAAAACGAACGACGGCGGCGAGATCTTGGCTGTCAGCCCATTCGCGAATTTCCGCTTCGGTCAAAGCGCCGGCTCGAAGAAGAAGACCACCAAACTGCGCGAGCGCTCGTTCCGCCTGGAGGAAATGGGCCTCATTCTGCCGAAGGCGCAATCAATCCACGTCACCGCCGCATCCCCGACGCTCGATCGCGCAAAGCGTTGGGCGCCATGGCTTCTGGCCTATACGGGCGCGCGGCCGGGCGAAATCACGCAGTTGCGCCGAGAGGACCTGCGCAAGGTTCAGGGACGTTGGGCGCTGCGGCTGACGCCGGAAGCCGGCACGATCAAGGACCGCGAAGCCCGCATCGTGCCGATCCACGAGCATCTGGTCGCCCAGGGGCTGATCGATTTTATCGACGCGCAGCAAGACGGGCCGTTGTTCTATCGGCCTGAGCCGCTGCGGCGCAAAGGCAAGGACGATCCGTCCAATCCGCGTCGGTGGCCGCACGAAAAGGTCGTTCAGCTCATGGCGGCCTGGGTGCGCGAAATCGGCGTCACCGATCCCAACATCAAGCCCAATCATGCCTGGCGCCACACCTTCAAGACGCGCTCGCTGGTCGCCGGCATCGATAGCGTGGTGGCGGACTTCATCTGCGGCCACGCCGCCAAGACAGTGGGAGACAGCTATTACGCGCTGGAAGGCGATGCGGGCTGGCCCGCCTTGACGCGCGCCATCGACGCTTTCCCGCGATACGAGTTCTGAGGGGGAATGGAAGGCGCGCCGTTCAAGTCTTCGCCGGTGGCCTCCTGCCAAAGCAGGGTCAAGAGATCCGCGATGGCGGCGAGAGTTTCGGCCTCGCCAGTGTTGTCGTTGTTGGCGCTCGGCGGGGGATCATCCACCCTTGGCGCGGCTGGCGAAATCGGGCGCTTGTCATCGACCTGACATGCATCGAACAGATCAACAGGAAATCTTGCCGACTCCGGCGCGCTCGTTGGCGCTGCAAAGAGGTCCAATTGGCGGCCATCGACTCTCGATCGCCGCCTTCCCCAGCCGCTCGTGCGCGGCTCCGACTTCTTCGCTGCCGTTTTTGCCATGCCGGCTCGCAGGCCTCTTGCCCGGTGTTTAAGGGAGCCAACTCAGCCGCGATGCATCGAGGGTGTCTACAGCCCTCAACCCAGCTTAGAGTTTGCGGCGGTTGTGACGTGTGATTCCAAACCGAAAAGACCATCCGCGACAGGAAGCGAGGGCCCGGAATGTAGCGGTGCCCGGGACACGAGATATTGAACCACAGCCATCGCACTTTGGGCGCGGCATTCGATGGCTGTACGCGGCGCCCCAATAATGGGCCACAGAGGCGCCGTTTATTAACGGTGCGTGGCGGTTTCCCAACGCGCCACATCTATGGTCGCCGGCTTGCCGATTTCGGGAGGCGGCGCCGGGATAAAGGACATGGACTTTTACGAATCCGTCCGCCGCATGGTGATGATCGAGGGCGTCAGCCGGCGTGAAGCGGCGCCCATGATCTGGCGGTCCTCCGAGATGATTGAGGATGTTCCTCAGGCGTTTATGCGCGCCGGCCATATTGCGGTACGCTGAGGAACGACCGACAGAAACTTTCCCGATCGGGAAATATAGGCGCTCGGCCCGGCCTGTAAGACTGAAAACTTCCCGAATCGGTAAATTCTGCCGCCGCTGTCACGCCCACAGTGACGCCATAGGAACTGCCCAGAGATTATCGGCGTACTGCAGTCGATTTCTGCCATCGTACAGAATCACGCCCAGCGCAAACTTGTCCCCGAAAGCGCCAGAGAGTTTGCGCATGGGGGCAAAGGC
>JBIKVO010000423.1:0-2984 GCA_044356795.1 Caulobacterales bacterium | reverse complement strand
AGCCCATGCGCAGCCGGGCGTCACCTATGCCGAGGCCATGAGCCGCGCCCAGCGCGCCCAGATCGACAGTGGGCGGTTCTCACATCCGTACTTCTGGGCGCCCTTCGTGTTCGTTGGTGATGGCCAGCGGCCATTGAAGACAGCCGTCGGCTGACGGGCTTGGGGCGGCGTCTTGAGGGCCGATGACGGACTTTTTCCGCTCGCGGCCGCGGGGCCGCCCTTGCCCGCGCCCGGTCGACATGCTACCTGCCCGCCTTTCTTGGGCGAACCCGGCCAAAGCCATGCCGCGGTGCGCCGTCACGCGCGCCTTGACCCCTTGGGGGCCAGGGCCATGGAGAGCGAAATGGCCAAACAAAAGCTCAAGACGAAGAGCGGCGTCAAGAAACGCTTCAAGCTCACTGCGTCCGGCAAGGTTAAGTGCGGCGTCGCCGGCAAGCGCCACCGTCTCATCAGCCACAACGGCAAGTATATCCGTCAAAATCGCGGCACCAGCGTGCTGGCGAAGCCGGACGGCGATCGGGTGAAGCTGTGGCTTCCCTACGGCTTGGATTGAGGCGGGAGGCGTAAACCATGGCGCGTGTTAAGCGGGGCGTGACGGCCCGTGCCCGTCACAAGAAGATTTTGGATGAAGCGAAAGGCTATTTTGGCCGCCGGAAGAATACCTTCCGCACGGCCAATGCTGCGGTCGAAAAGGCCGGCAAATATGCCTACCGTGATCGCAAGAACAAAAAGCGCGTGTTCCGCGCGCTGTGGATTCAGCGGATCAACGCCGCCGTGCGTGAAGAGGGAATGACTTATTCCCGCTTTATCAGCGGTTTGGCGAAGGCGGGCGTCGAGCTTGATCGCAAGGCCTTGGCCGAGCTGGCGATGAACGAGCCGGGGGCGTTTAAGGGCGTCGTGGCGCAGGCGAAAGCCGCGTTGGCTTAAGCGGCTGTCAAGGGCGGCCGCTAGGCCGGATTCAGAACCTCTTGCGCCAGCGGCAAGTTACGCAAACGGTGAGTGTTTTAAGGCCTGGCTTCTTTCGTTCGTTGTTCGTGAACGCAGGACCTCTGAAGCACGCGCGTTTTCCGATCACCTCGAAACAGGTTGATCGATAAAAACGCGCGAAAATTTCACATTTAAAGCACCTGATCCCAAGCTGATTGTGTTCAGTCGGCTTGGGGTCGATTTAGCCGATATCCCCCATCTGGTGCGCGATGATATCACCGCCGCCATCGCCTATGCCGCGATGGCGATGGGCCAGCGTTCGGCTTTCGCGGCAGAATAGCCGTGCGCCTTTTCGTTGACGCGCAGCCCTTGCCATCTTGGCGCAATGATTGGCTGCGCATGGGCCTGAAGCAAGCCATGTTTGTGACGTTCTGGCGGCGACGTGCGCCGGATCGGGCTATCGCCGCGCTCGCGGTTGAGCAGAACGCCGTTGTCGCGATCATCGGGTGACGCGCCATACCTTGCCCTTGCCGGCATGCGCCCCTAAAGACGCCCGATGTCCATGCCCACCGATCTCACCGCCCTCGAAAAAGATTTCTCCGACCGCATCGCCGCCGCGGCGGATGAGGGCGGCCTCGACGCCGTCCGCGTCGAGGCGCTGGGCAAGCAGGGGGCGATCTCCGGGCTGATGAAAACGCTGGGCGCGATGAGCCCGGACGAGCGCCAAGTGATGGGCCCAAAGCTCAATGGCCTGAAGGATCGCATCGGCGAGGCGATTGCTGCGCGCAAGGCTGCGCTCGGCGAGGCCGCCTTGGAAGTGCGCTTGTCCGCAGAGCGCGTTGATGTCTCATTGCCGGCCGCCGCCATCGCGCAAGGCGCCATTCACCCAGTGTCGCGCGTCCAGGAAGAATTGGCGCAGATTTTCGGTGAGATGGGCTTCACCCTTGAAGAAGGCCCGGACATCGAAACCGATTTCAATAATTTCACCGGTTTGAATTTCCCGCCTGGCCATCCGGCGCGCGACATGCACGACACGTTCTTTTTCAATCCCGATGAAAAGGGCGAACGCCTACTTTTGCGCACGCATACCAGCACCGTGCAGGTGCGCACGATGCTGAAGCAGAAACCGCCGATCCGGATGATCTGCATGGGCCGCACCTATCGTTGCGACAGTGACGCCACGCATACGCCGATGTTCCATCAGATCGAAGGTTTGGTGATCGATGAAACCACCACGATGGCCGATCTCAAAAGCGTGCTGATGGCGTTTTTGCGCGCTTTTTTTGAGGTGGATGATGTGGCGGTGCGGTTCCGCCCGCATCATTTCCCCTTCACCGAGCCAAGCGCGGAAATGGATGTGCGGTGCGATCGGTCCGTACCCGGACAAATCACCATCGGACAGGGTGATGATTGGATGGAGATTTTGGGTTGCGGGATGGTGCATCCCAATGTGCTGCAGAATTGCGGCATCGATCCGGGGAAATATCAGGGCTATGCGTTTGGCGTCGGCGTCGATCGGTTGGCGATGCTGAAATACGCGATCCCCGATCTGCGCGACATGTTCACAGCCGATACGCGCTGGCTGAAGCATTATGGCTTTTCGCCGTACCTGTTGCCTGGACTGGCGGCGGGCGTGGGGTGAGCGACTGCCTTTCCGGTCAAGCGTTTTGAGGGCGCCATGGGGTTTGGTCTCTGAGGATAGCGTTGAGGATGGTGAGGCGTTTTCGCGCCACCGCGACGAGGGCGACGATTTCGGTTTTCCGGCTGCAATCAGCTTGTCGCGGAAGGCCTTGAGCCCTGGATTGTGCCGCGCGGCGACCAGCGCGCCCATGTAAAGCGCGCTGCGGACATCGGCTCTGCCTGCGCCGATGAAGCTTTTTCCGCGCCATTGGCCTGATTGGCGGGGCCGGGGGACGAGACCTGCTCGGGCGCGCGGGCGCCGTTCGTGCCGCGCGGTGATGCTCGCGGCCGCCGAAATGTATGTCAAAGGCGTGTCGACCCGCGCGGGCGATATGGTGTTGGCCGACTTCGGCAGTGAGGGGTTGTCGTCCACCCCA